>DATKYL010000001.1:0-8358 GCA_035528515.1 Acidobacteriota bacterium
GACGGTGACGTCGGGGTTCTCTCGACAGTGTAGATGTCTTTGATCGTCCAATTGTTCGGCATCTTTCTCTCCTCTTCCGTCGGGTGCTGGTCCCGGTGGGACGTCACACCCTTGCGGTGGTTCCGTGATGGTTCCGCTTAGAAAGCGGGACCGCGCCCGTAACCGTAGTTCGGGTTCTCCATGTCGAGCGTACCGTGCAGCACGATACGATACTCACCCGTCTCCGGGTTGCAGGTCTCGACTTTCGCCTTCGTGTTCACCGAACAGAAGACCAGATGCGCGACGCCTTCCTGCATCTGCTTCGGCGAGGTCGGACACCTCTCCAACCATTTGAAGTCGTTGTAAGTGAAACGGCTCATGTTCTCACCTCCTCGAACGCCTGATTAGGGTTTGGACTGGTGGTTCCGTGAATGTGCTGATATTCCCTGTTGCTGTTGCTCCCTCTTCTCATCCGGCGACTCCGGACCCCGGCAGTGCATGATCAGCCGGTACTCGGCCGCGGACAGATCGACCAAAGGCTCGGTCTCACGCTCGGCGCCGATCGAAGCCAACACCGGCCCGCGGCCCGTCGATATCCCGGGTTTCACCTGAAGGATCGGCTTAACGAATGTTTTCATCATCATGGTTGCCATCGTGATCCTCGCCGTTACAGAGTCCGAACGCCTTCAACGCCGCGTACACCCACCGCCCCCGCACCGGACAGATCGCCAGACGCGCGGCGATCTGATCCCCGTCCGTAATCGCATCCGGTTCGGCCGTCGCCAGACGGGCGGCCTCGATGATGTCGTGGTAGCGCGGCGACAAACGCGGCTTCGTGAACATCGCCCCCACCAGGTAGTTGGCGAAATGCGCGCTGAAGACCCCAATGGTCGGATCGTCGCACTCGATAAACAGGTCGAACCGATTCTCCGGTTCCTTGTGCCCGCAGGTGATCCCCGAGCACTTCCGCATCTCCGAAATCGCGCACTGCAAGTCGACGATCACGTGCTCGACCAGATGCGCCACGTCCGCCACCTCGTTGACCCATTTCAGCGACACACCCTCGTCCTCGTTGAGAAACAGAGGCGTGTTCTCCCATTCCTCGCAGCAGCGGTGCTGCGACAGAGTCGGCAGAAGCGCGGCCAGCGCGTGGTAGATCGTGTGGAAGTCGTTCGCCGGCGGCGAAACGTAACCCTCCACGTCGAGCGTCACGACCAGATGCGGTCGATCGGGATCGAAGTTGTGGTTGAGCATCCCGATGCGCGGGACACGGGCATATTGAATCCGGCGAATATGCATTTGCTGGTTTGGCCATCGACTTCGCACGAAGCGAACGGGTGTCGGCTTCCCTCCGAACGGCATCACGCGCATCCCGCGCACCGTTCTCACATGAGGTATCGACGGAACCCCATACCGTCTTTAGCGGCGAGAGGCACCCCCGAACAAGTTTTCCGCGGATTCCCTAACGCGCGACCAGACAACGAGTTACCGGGCGCCGTGAGGGACGGGCCCTATACATCTGTAACCACCGGGCCAGCGGGAGGATTCGGGCCCGGCATCCTCGACAACTTGACAGTGAGCCGGCAGGCGATTCCGGCCGGGCGAGCGCTGGCGGGTCGCTCTTCATTGTGGACTCACAGCGAGGGGGGGCGGATTCAAGATCGCGGCCCGGCCATGCCACCTTTGGTCACGGTCAACTTTCCCGCAACCCCCGCCCTCATCCCCCCCGTATTTCCGCTTGACAGCCCCTCCGCAGGGGCATAGTCTTGGGCCTGAATGGCCGCAAACGCGGCCCACCTTAATAGAGAGTGCTTGATGAGCAGGAATCGTAAGGGACATACCGGGATGATCTACCGCGTCATCGCGCCGAATTGCGCCACGGTGGGTAAGGAGTCCCGATACGGTGGGCCGTAGTGTATCTAATGCCGAACGTGCTTTTGATGCCGCCGCCCACCACCCGGGCGGCGGTTTTCTTTTGGGAATCACTTCAAATCGACGAGGCATACCATGAGTTGGGCCATCGCAACACACGACCTCCGACGCACCTTCCGCAAGGATACGGTGCGCAAATGGTGGAAGCGTCGCAGAGGTTTACCCCGTGACAGCGGCGAAACCGTCGCACTCGACGGCGTCGACCTGGCGGTCCGGCCGGGCGAACTCTTCGGCCTGCTGGGCCCGAACGGCGCCGGCAAGACGACCGTCCTGAAGATCCTCGCGACGCTCCTGCTGCCGACCTCGGGACGGGCCGAGGTCGACGGGATCGACGTCGCCGTCGACGCCCGGCGGGTGCGTGAGCGGATCAATATGGTTTCCGGCGGGGAGCACTCGGGCTTCGGGATTCTGACCGTCCGCGAGACGATCTGGATGTTCGCGCAGTTCTACGGCGTGCCGACGAAAGTGGTTCACGAACGCTGCGACCGGATGATGGAGATCCTCGGCCTGACGGCCGACGCGAACACGAAGATCTCCAAGCTCTCGACCGGGATGCGTCAGAAGATGAACATCATCCGCGGCTTCGTGACCGACCCGAAGATCCTCTTTTTGGACGAGCCGACGCTCGGTCTCGACGTGGCGGTGGCGCGTGAGGTCCGCGCGTTCGTTGCCGAGTGGATGCGTGAACACCCGGAGCGGACGATCATCCTGACCACACACTACATGGCCGAGGCCGACGAGATGTGCGACCGGATCGCGATCATCGATCGGGGTAAGGTGCTGGCCTGCGACACGCCGGCACAACTGAAGCACGATCTCGCCCCCGACTGTCTCTATCGGATCGAGATCCCGTTGTGGAGCGAAGGGGATAACCCGTTGGCCGAACTTGCGGCGGTGCGGTCGGTGGCGATGGAACACCGCGACGACCGGGGCCGTACGCAGATGCGGGTCATCCTGGAAGACGAAAACGGGATCGCGGCGGTCACCGAACGGCTGTCGCAACGCGGCGTCGCCGCTCTCTCGGTCACCCGCCAGGAACCGACGCTCGAAGATGCGTTTCTCAACCTGGTCGGCCACGGACTGTCGAACGGCAATGGTGCGGAGCAAGCCGGTGCATAGGACGGAAAGGTGGGCGGAGCCCACCCTACAGATGGTCGGGCGCGGACTCTCAAACGGGAACGGCGGCGACCACGGGAGCACATCATGATGGAAATCGCAACCGATAGAAGAAAGGCGCTCGCCACCAACCTGCGGGCAATCTGGGGACGCGCCTACGTGCGGGTCGTCGGCGCCAACCGCGAACCGTCATGGATCTTCTTCGAGGTGTTGCTGCCGCTTCTGGCCGCGTTCGCTTTCGCGCTGGTCTACCGTGCGCTGGGCGCCCCCGAGCAGTACATCGGCTTCGTCATCGTCTCCGGAGCAATGGTCGCCTTCTGGCAGAACATTCTCTGGGCAATGGCCGCCCAGTTCTACTGGGAAAAGGAGATGGGCAATCTCGAGTTGTATCTGATCGCGCCGGTGTCACGGATGGCGATTCTTCTCGGAATGGCGATCGGCGGTCTGTTCATGACCGCGACCCGCGCCATCGCCGTGCTCGTCATCGGGAGCTGGGTCTTCAACGTCCAGTATGCGGTCACCGACTGGCTTACGCTCTTCGCCGTTTTCTGGGCGACGATGGGGGCGATTTACGGCCTCGGCATGATGGCGTCGTCGCTGTTCATGCTCTTCGGACGCCAGGCGTGGCACACCGCCAACCTGTTTCAGGAGCCGGTCTATTTCGTCACCGGTTTCTATTTCCCGGTGCGGTCGCTCGGCGGCGTGGTGGCCATGGGCGCGTCGATCATACCCTTGACGCTCGGATTGGACGCGATCCGGCAATTGATCTTCGCCGGGTCACCCGTCAATCCGCTCTTCTCCGTGCGGGTTGAGCTGGCACTCCTGGTCGCGGCGACCGTGATTCTGAACTGGCTGGCACTGAAGGGACTGCACTATATGGAAACCCTGGGTAAGAAGACCGGGAGACTGACGCTGAAGGCGCAATGAGAACCGACGGCTTGCAACGAGAGTGAGAAAACGATGAGCGCATCCTTACGCATTCTGGTCATCGGCGGGACCCGCTTTATCGGTCTGGCGACCGTGCGGCAACTCTTAGAGCGCGGCTGCGATGTCACCCTGTTTCATCGCGGCGAAACCGGCGCCGATCTGCTGCCCGATATCCGACGTATCCACGGGGACCGCGGGCGACTCGCCGACTATCGCGCTGCGCTCGTGGCAGTCGCACCAGATATCGTGCTTGACATGATCCCGCTCAGCGAAGCCGACGCGATCGCAGTGATGGATACGTTTCGGGGTATCGCGCGCTGCGTGGTCGCGGTCAGCAGTTGCGATGTCTACCGCGCCTACGGCCGTCTGATCGGCACCGAGCCGGGTGAGCCTGATCCGGTGCCGATTAGCGAATCGTCCCCGTTGCGTGAGAAACGGTACCCCTATCGCGGACGGATTCCGGGGATGGATGAGTATGACAAGATCCCGATCGAACACCGGGTGTTGAATGACCCCGATCTGCCCGGCACTGTGCTGCGTCTCCCGATGGTCTACGGGCCGCGTGACCGGCAACGGCGTTTTCTCCGGTTCATCAAGCGCATGGCCGACAACCGCCCGGCGATCCTCTTCGAGGAGCAGGAAGCCCGCTGGCGGATCTCCTTTGCGCATGTCGAGGACGTCGCCAATGCGATCGCGACGGCGATCATCGATCCCCGCGCCGCCGGGAACATCTATAACGTCGCCGAACCGGAGGCGGCACCGCAGATCGAGTGGGCACGACGGATCGCTGCGGCAACCGGGTGGTCCGGCAAGCTCGTGGTGCTGCCGCCCGATCGTCGACTCGGCACCGGCGATGATGATTTCCGGCAGCATCTGGTGATCGATTCGTCGCGTATCCGTCGCGAATTAGACTACCGCGAGACGGTGACACAAGATGAGGCGATCCGTCAGACCGTGGCATGGGAACACGAAAATCCACCGGAGAAATACGACGCCGGCGCATTTGACTATGCTACGGAGGATAGACTCCTGGCCGAGATGAAAGGGTCGAGTCGTTAGTGCGTGACTACGGTGAGCATTCCCCGTTTGATGTAAGGAGAAGAGATGAAGCGAATACTCGATAGAGCCCGTCCCCTCTGGGCGGCGGTGAAACTTGGTTGGGCGGTGGAGTCGAACTGGACCGACCCGTTCGTGTTCCTGGTTTACCAGATCGTCCGTCCCCTCTTCGCGGCGGCGATTCTGGTCGTGATGTTCCACGTGGTCACCGGGAAGCCGCTCGACTCAACGGCACTGGCGCACCTGTATGTCGGCAGCGCCTTCTTCTACCTGGTAATCCAGTCGTTGGTGAACATCGGTTTCATCGTCATGCTCGACCGGGAGCGGTTCCAAATGATCCGCTACATCTACTTGGCGCCGATCGGATTGGGACCGTATCTGGCAGCCCGCGGACTGTCACAGGTCTTAGCGGCAATCATGGCGATTGGGATCACGCTGATGGCGGGAGTGCTCGCCCTCGGCATACCGATCTCCCTGACGACCGCCGAACTGCCGTATTTCGTCACCGCGGCTCTTCTCGGCTGTGCGGCAACCCTGTCCCTCGGTGTGATGCTCGCGGGTTTGTCGCTGATGTTGGCAAACCACGGATTCGAGATGCCGGATGGGATGAACGGGGTGTTGTTTCTTCTCTCCGGCGCTGTGTTCACGATTGATATCCTGCCGGGACCGGTTGCGTCGGTGGCGCGCACGTTGCCGTGGACCTGGTGGCTCGAATCGTTGCGCCGCGTCCTGCTCGACGAGCCGTTCATCGCCTCACTGTCGCACCTGTCCGATGGGGCGGTGCTGGGGACCCTGGCGGCGACAACGGCCGGGACCGTCCTTTTGAGCTGGGGCGTCCTCCGCGGCTGCGCGCACCTGGCGGTCGCCACCGGCAAGCTCGACCAGCGCACCGACCACTAAAATACAAAGGCGATCTTCCCCCACGCTGCCGGGGAAGATCGCCCTCTATGGCCCAGTTTTTTTGGTGTCTCTATCGGATTCTATCGACGCAAATCGCGGAAACTTGATTCCAATCCAGATGTGCCGGTCGGATCGGACTGTCGCCTCAGAACGGTTCCTCTTTGCATGCTGCAGCTTTGAGCATGATGAAGTCCTGGCCTTCAACGCCGCGGATAAGGGCGTATATGTCACACGCCATACAGGTTCCCCGCTTCTCGGCGAACGTCCCCTGCACCTTGCCGCCACACAGTGTTCCGGCGATGGCCCAACAGATGCGGCCGCCGTTAGTGCCTTGATTCACACCATCGTACGCCTCATCGAGCGCAGCCGGGCAGACCCCGAGTTCGTGCACGTTGGCACCTCCCGGCTGTCGACCGCACTTTGTCAATTCCCAGCAGTTCGCTTTCATCATCGAGCCCATGTCTCCTCGCGGTGTCATTCCGAGTTCATCCGGCCCTTGGCACTTATCGAACCCCCGGCGATCCCGATCGATCGCTCAATGTCTTTTCAACCGCGTCATCTCGCTTCTCAACTGCGCCACCGAACCGGCCCGACGGGAGCCGCCCGTCACAGAGGGTGCCCGCAACCACCCAGCAGATCCGCCCGCCGTTGTGCCCGTGATTCATCCCATCGTGGGTCACGTCCGTCGCGGCGGGACACACACCCAACTCAGCCACCAGGGACCCGGAGGGCTCTCGGCCGCAGTCCATGATCTCCCAGCAATTGAGCCAACGAGTCATTCGGTCCGCCCCCTCAACCGCCCCCACACCATTACACCGTATCGTCACGTTCGAGATCGCACTGGAGCAATCCTCTTTCCAGGGCCGCCCCAGAGATAACACCGCGCCCGAGACGCAAAACGGCGCGGTCGGCCTCCCCGCCACCGTCCGACAAGAGGGAAATCACTTGACCGGATGCCCGAAATGGGACAAATTCGGCATCCGGTCCACAGGGACCATTGTGGCGCTATCGTCTAGGGGTTAGGACGGATGGTTCTCAGCCATCAAACCGGGGTTCGATTCCCCGTAGCGCTATTAACGAGTACAGACAATGGGGATCCCCTTAAGATGTAGAGGGGGTTGCCCTTAATCGTTGCAGCATTGTACCCTGACCTGCCCCCCAATACCGGCAATTTCTTATGGCTGTCACGTGAGAGACTGCGGACTGCTGACAAATCCAAGAGAGGAATAGCAGATGCCAAGTGAACGTGGCCAGCCCTTCGATCTTATCGACAAAAGTCTGTCATTCCGAGACTATCTATCTCGTCAGATGCCTTCGCAGAGAAGGTACCGTGCGATGGCAAAAGCCCTGCTTGAGAAAGCACATACGCACGCAGCCGAGGGTCATGCGCTGGTGTTCGCTATCCTTCTCTATGACGAGCGCACGCCTGGTACGAGAAAAGCTCTTCGCGATCGTGATTACGTTGATGCGCTGCACCGAGTGAGTGGTGATCGGGTTGTCGTGTTCATCATTCGGGACGGCATCTCTCGATCCTCCAAGAAGGACGTCAACCAAGATTCTTACACTCCTAGTGCAGCGTCACTCAATCAGAGCTTCTCCGGCTTGCTGCTTGAACTGTGCAAGCAGAGAATCGACTTGAGATACCCTGCACTACTGATATTCCAGGTCCAGAACATGGAGGTGTCCGAGTTCCTCATCGCAGAGATGGGTGGTGGAGAGACCGCAGAGGAGTTCTTTCTCAAAGCGAAGAAGTACGTGGAGCGATTGACATACGCAGTCTCCGCAGTTTCGCCGGAGAATTTCGAGAACGGGCAGGAGATCTTCGCCCTCGCTGAGGGTGAGATTGAGAGCCTGCAATGGGAGATTCGAATCCTGAAACTCGGAGGATTACTCAGACCAATTATCTCGGCGCTACGAAAAGGAATCACCTAACCGGCATACTGTATCAAAGGACTGTTCTATGCTCGCACAGAAGATGTGGCTGCGCAATCCTGCATCCGGTGCAGAAGTGTCACACCTAGTGCAGAAGATAGATGCATTCGTGCAAGTCCGCCGCCGGAGCCTACGTTGCAAAGTCGCTGCAATTGACGTTGCTCAGGGTATAGGTTTGATCTGGCAGGAGTATCTACCACGGTAGAGATATTGCTCTGGCACTTCTCTGTCGAGTGCGTGAAGGACGAGCTGAGCGATTGGCATGCCCGGTCGTACTCTCAGCGGCACCGTACCTGTGTTCGCCAATTCTAGAACAACCACACCGTGAAAACCAGGATCGACTTTGGATGCGGTAACGACTAGAAGTCCAGTTCGCCCCAAGCTCGATTTCCCCTCCACGTAGGCCAGCATGTCATTCGGAATTGCAATGAATTCAAGAGTGACACCCAGAACAAAATCACCAGGGTGAATGACAAACCAGTCACGTTCTTGTACGAAGATCTCCTGCAATCCGGT
>DATKYL010000002.1:0-2508 GCA_035528515.1 Acidobacteriota bacterium
GGAGGCGGAGGATTATGAAACCGATGACGAGGTGGGGTTGGATCGCAGCGATCGTGACCGTCACACTCTTGGCGGGGACCCTCGACGCCGACGCGCGTATGCGGCGACGCGATCTCAAGGATCCCGGAAGCGACTACACCCAGCGCGGCCTGCAGATCTACGCCGGGTTCGGGGGACAGGAATACAACATCGAGGAACGCGAATACGATTTCCTCGAGGACTTCGACGACGACGACAATGTGTTCTTTCTTGGCGGTGCAATCGGTCTCGACCGAGGATTGGCTCTCTTTCTTGAAGTGGCCGGTTCGGAGCACGACGCCGAGATCGGCAAGGTCGCCTTCGGGTACGCGAACATCGGCATCAAGTACGCCTTCGTCACCGGCTACCGCCACATGTGGCAACCTTACGCCAAGGCGTCGCTCGGCGGCGTCTTTCTCTGGGAAGACGAGGACCGCCGCCTCGACTATGATTGTGACGATGACGACAACGGGTACATGGGTCCGGCGATCGGTTTCGGCATGGGGGTCGACCGCTTCATCGGACGGCGCACCGCGCTCTTTGCCGAGGTCGGTATGATGTTCGGCCAGTTCGATCATGTCGTTATCGATGGAAAGAAGTACGATCTGGCCGACGAGATCGGCGTCACCTCGGGGCGATTCCTCGTCGGCTTGCGCATCCGTTTGTAGGCTTTCCCAGGTAGAGGGGTGGGGGACACTCGGAGTACGGCCTCCCGTCACGCGACGGGAGGCCGCTTCATTTTGCGCGACTGCCCCCGCCCGGCCCCTTCGTTTGGCCGAGTCACAAGACCAACTTTCCCCCGCTTGCGGCGTATAATCGCCTGAAACAGGTCCGTGTCCCCCGGGCCGCCCCACCGAAAAGAAGCCGGGGGAATTTGGCATTCGGTCCCGGGCATTATATCTTTGGGGACGCGGACATGGGCAGAATGACGCCGGGAGGCTCGAAACCGTGAACGGATTCAAGACACTCATGTTGTTGACCGCGCTGACGGTCCTGTTCCTCATGATCGGCGCGGCGATCGGCGGCCAGAACGGCATGGTCGTCGCGTTCGGCTTTGCCGTATTGATGAACTTCTTCTCGTATTGGTTTTCCGACAAGATCGTGCTGGCGATGTACCGCGCCAAGCCGGTGACCGAGACCGACGCGCCGCAACTGTTCGCGCTGGTGCGTCGCAACGCCCAGCAGGCGGGACTGCCGATGCCGCGCGTCTATATCATCCCGACCGCGTCGCTCAACGCCTTCGCCACCGGACGCAATCCGAAGCATGCGGCGGTCGCCTTCACCGACGGGATCATCAAGAACCTCTCCGAGGACGAACTCGAGGGCGTGCTGGCGCACGAGCTGGCACACGTCAAGAACCGCGACATCCTGACACAGTCGGTGGCCGCGACGATCGCGGGCGCGATCTCGATGCTGGCGTTCATGGCCCGCTGGGGCGCGATCTTCGGCGGCTACGGCGGGCGGGATCGCAACAGCGGCGGCGGGATCATCGGCCTCTTGGCGATGGCCATCGTGGCGCCGATCGCAGCGATGTTCATCCAGATGGCGATCTCCCGTTCACGGGAGTATGCCGCCGACGCCACCGGCGCGAAGATCTCCGGCAAGCCGCTGGCGCTGGCCGGCGCGTTGCGCAAGCTCCAAGTCGCCTCGCAGCGGCGGCCGCTCAACGCCAACCAGGCGACGGCGCACATGTTCATCGTCAACCCCCTCTCGGGGCGGTCGATGATGCGCCTGTTTTCGACCCATCCCCCGATCGAGGAGCGAATCGCCCGTCTCGAAGCGCTTGCCTACACCCGCTGAGGCCGGCAGCCGCAATGGCAAATCGCCGATGACTACAGCCGGCGATCAGTAGTATATTGCGGACAGGCGGGCTGAACGTGGGACGCATCGCCCGGAACCGATCAGATCAATGGAATCCGACGACTCCTCATTATCACCTGACAATCCAAGCCGATCTCGGTTGAATAGAGGCGCCGGGGCGTCGTGCGTCCACACCGCCGAGGGCAAAGTGTGGTGAACGGGATCGGCACCGAGATCATTCTCATCGCCGCGTTGATTCTCATCAACGGCTTTTTCGCCGGCGCGGAGGCGGCGCTGATTTCAGTGCGGCGCTCGCGCGTTGACGAGCTTGCCGCCTCGGGGCGGCGCAGCGCCCGGGTGCTCAAACGCCTGAAGGATGCCCCCGACCGTTTCCTCGCCACCGTCCAGGTCGGCGTCACGCTGGTCGGGACCTTGGCGTCGGTCGTCTCCGGCGCCACCGTGGTCGTCTTTCTGACGCCGATTCTCCGCGACATACCCTTCAAGTTGATCAGCAGCTTCGCGCCGCAGATCGCCATCATCATTGTCGTCGCCGCCATCGCCTTCGCCTCGCTGGTTTTCGGCGAGCTGGTTCCGAAGTACTTCGCGATGGCCCATCCCGATCGGGTGGCGCTTGCGACCGCCCGGCCGATTGCGGTTCTTTCACGTATCGGATATCCCCTCGTCACCGTT
>DATKYL010000003.1:0-2795 GCA_035528515.1 Acidobacteriota bacterium
CAGGAGGGCCCATCCCCAGAAAGCGCCGGAGACACGCGGCGGCGCCAGCCATTCTGTCCAGCCGAGATCGAAGACCCGGCTTAGGACCCACGGAGCCACGGCGAAGCCGATGATCTCGGCGACGACGACCGACGCATAGAATCCGATCGGTTCAAGCAGGGCGACACCGAGCAGAATCGACGACAGTGCGGCAAAGACAAAGAAGAGCAGCGCCCGTCCCCCATCCCAGACCAGCCGCGGTCTGTCCGGGTAGACCTCCTCTCCTGGCTGTTCGGGGAAAGGCATCTGGTCCATGTCAGTCATATCGAGTGCCGTCGCGCGCGGTGGACCGCCTGTTAACACCCCACCGGCGCAGCCGCAATCTCGTTTAAGGCCGGCAGTGCAGCAACAGATACATCGACGGTGTCCGGTGGGTCGTGCAGGGCCAAAAGGAGGAGACCCCGGGCCGAGGGCGGCGGTCCGGGGTCGGGGAGGATTGGATCTGGGTATATCTTGGGGTCTCGGGGTCTACGCGTTTGGTCCTGCAATCAGTCGCCGGCCACCTCTCTGTCTGCGGTCTCTCTCACTCCCTGTGGGTCCCGTCTGCTCAGCGCCGACACATTCAGAACCAATCGCAAATGATCAGCCGAGATACAGGCTGATCGCGGCGCTCCGGCGAAGCCTTTGCCTGCCTGCGGGATGTGTCGCTGTGCGAATCTTGAACAGGGACCGGCTGATTGAACAGAGGCCGGGTGAGGAACCCCAAAACGCGGTCTTTCACCCATAGAATACAGGAATGACACCACACCGATGTGTGACGCGGGGGTCGAACGGAGATGATAAATAGTGGTCGGGAGGCGGTCGCGAGCGTCAAGCAGTGTCCCGCGGTGGTGCAGCATCCCGTGCAGGGAGAGTGAGTGTCACGACCGTGCCCCCGTCGGGCCCGTCGGCGGCGGAGACAGTGCCCCCCAGCTTCCGTGCGATCGCGGCGGCGGTCAGGAGTCCGTATCCCGTCCGTCCGGGCTTGGTTGTGACCGGCTCGCGAAAGATCTGATCGCGGATGTCGGCAGCGACGCCGGGCCCATCATCGGCAACCAAGATCCGGAGCACCGGACCGTTGGCATCGGACACGCATTCCGTTCGGACGCTGACCGTGCACTTCTCCGCTGGAGCGTCGTGCAGTGCCTCGGCCGCGTTCCGCATGATCGAGTAGAACGCGTGCTGCAGATCGGCAGGGTCGCAATGGGTGGGGGGAAGTCCGTCACCCCATTCACCGGCAATCACGATCTTGCGGAACGGTTGCTGAGGACGCAGGAAGGCGATCTGGTCGGACAGAAACCGGTTGAGATCGATCGTACCGTCCTCCGTGACCGGATGCCGCAAGTGCAGACAACGGTCGGTGAAGGTCTCGATCTGCGCGAGCGTCTTGCGCAGATTGGCCAGACATCGCGGGACGTTGTCATACGTCCCCTTATTCAGGTACATCGACAGGAGTTCGGCGTTTCCCGTAATGACCGCAAGGTAGTTGTTCAGATCGTGGGCGATCTCGGCGGCCATCTCGGCGCGCTCGCGCAGCGCCAGGCGTTCGAGATCGCAGGTGTGTGCGTGATCTGTGTCTTTGTCTTCGATAATCCAAAGCCGCGCCGCTTCCCCACCACCGGTCTCGGCGATCGGCCGCATGATGACGTGCAGACGGCACGGTTCTGCGTTCCGGCCGCTGGATTCGACGAGGACAGTGCCGGACCAGGGCGCCAGGCCGTCGTGCGCGGAAAGTTGCCTATTATCGGGCAGACCGCGGACCGAGCCGATCCGATTCCACAGATTCCCCCCGGATTCGTGGCCGACGAGTTTGCGCGCCGCGGGATTCGCCGAGAGAATGCGGTTTTCGCGATCGGTAATGACGACCGGGTGCGGAAAGAACAGCCAAGCCGACTCGCCGTGGCGACCGAGGTCGACCGCGGGCTCGATTCCGGCTTGGTCCGGGGCCGGCGATTTCCTGGAAGTCGTCTCCATCAGACTGCAACCAGCCCCGGCAGTACCGGGGCCCCCGTTGAGATTATCGGAGGCTGGGGGCCGGCTTTTGAGGGCTGGCGGCAAATCCCGCCTACAAAGGGGTACAGCCGCCGGTCGGGAGGACAGCGAACCGGGTCGTTCTCCCCGTTGCGCTCGATACATCCGGCGGTCGGACCGGATGCTCAGATGAAGTTCTTCGCGTGTGCCTGCTCAGTCAGCTCGTCGCGAAACTTGGGGTGAGCGATGTCAATCAGGGCCCGGGCACGTTCGCGAATCGAGCGCCCATAGAGGTTGGCCACGCCGTATTCGGTGGCCACATAGTGCACATCGGCGCGGCTGGTAACGACCCCGGCGCCTTCATCGAGGTGCAGAACGATACGGCTGAGGGTGTCCTTTTTCGCGGTCGAGGGGAGGGCGATAATCGGCTTGCCGCCCCGTGAGCGGGCCGCGCCCCGAATGAAGTCGACCTGGCCGCCGAAACCCGAGTAAATCGCATACCCGATCGAGTCGGAACAGACCTGACCAGTCAGATCGACCTGCAGCGCCGAGTTGATCGCTGCCATCTTGTCGTTCTGGGCGATGATGAACGGATCGTTCACGTAGTGGCTCGGATGGAACTCGCAGATCGGATTGTTGTCGATGAAGTCGTAGAGCGCGTGCGACCCGAGGACGAATGAAGCGATGATCTTACCCGGATGCAGCGATTTCTTCTCGTTATTGATCGTCCCTTTGAGAACGAGTTCGATGACGCCGTCGGAGAACATCTCGGTGTGCACACCGAGGTCCTTTTTGCCCTGCAGGTG
>DATKYL010000004.1:0-15121 GCA_035528515.1 Acidobacteriota bacterium
TATAGCGGTTCGCATACTCCGGGTCGATAATTTGGAAATCGAGAAAGTCCGGGCACCACGATGGGTTCCTGTGAACCTTCCAGAACGAGTTGGAGGTCCCGAGAATCTCGTCAAGGTAATTCCGATATCGCACCATGCGGTGATAGGCAACCAGTTGCACGTTCTCCGTATCAGGAAACGAGTCCGTTCTTGGAATAGGAGCATCAGAGACTTCAATGCTTGCAATTCTCTGTACCCGTTCCCGGAGATAGGCTTCATCCAGTGCACGAAACTTGGGAAATCGATTGACATGATCTGAGTAGTTTGCTCTGGCCCTGTGGGAGCTGTCGGAACGCGCTTGCCCCTCCTCATTCTTCGTGAAGAACGGATCCCGCTCAAACTCTGGATGGCATTTGACTTTCCTCCAGTAGAACTTGTGCTCGCGGTCACCAGCCTTTTTGCGGATGATGTGGCAGACGTACCTGCCACCTGCCAGTTCGACTCGGAGGATCCTCTTCTTCCCGTGCAATTGGAAGTACCCAAGAAGATGCGCAAAGGCACGCACAGTGTAATGGCTGGAGTAGTACCCCGCAACACATGCCCAAATGGGGCTCGCCGCTGTCACCGACGCGGAGATGAGAAAGCTGTGGACGGACCGTTGCCACATTTCGATCGATGCTGTAGCGAACAGAGTAAGCGTACTCGCATCAATAACGCTAGACTCGGTGGTAGTCCGGTCCACGATCCGAGTTAGTTTGGAGACGAGATCTCCAGGTGGGGGAAAAGCAGATGAGCGGCGCCGGAGCCCGCTGAACATAGTTGTAATCAACTTGGATGTTGAGTCTTGGACCATGTGATCACTTCGTCAGCTCTAACAGCACCTTCTCGCGATTCTCTTCAGCGGCGGCGGCAACAGCATCAGGCGTGGTCCTATTGTTGACGCGGAACGTGCCCATCGCACACGCCCAGAGCGTACTGCGGAACCGGCCGATACCACCACTGCCGAGATATCCACGCTGCTTGAACTTGTCCCTGCCAATGAAGATTCCGTTCTCGAGGAGATTTGCGCGCTTGGCAACGTCCTTCATCCATGCGGTCAGGGTTTCGAGCGCCTCGTCCGACACGGGCAGGATTTTCGCCGCTTTCAGTTTCCAGAGCATAGCAGGTATCAGAGTAATGACCGAGACAAGGATGCGTCCCTGGTAGACAACGTTTTGCGGCGATAAGTCGTCGCCTTTGGTCCTCTTCTTGCTTTCAAACCTTCCAGAAGCCTCGAGCCACGCAGTAAGGCACTGAGCAAGAAACTCCGTTTGTGCTTCCAGACTGGAAGTGCCGCACGTCTCCATTGTCTCGAGAACATCCTCAATCGCGCTGTTCAAGGTTGCGAGCGTGATGACGCCCTTAACACCGTATCGGATGCCAGGAATCTGAATCATACCCACTAGCGGCCCCGTTTCGAGCATGAGCCTGCGGCCGACATCCTGGGCTCGTTCCTTCCTATCAATCGAGTCGCGCGGGCCACGCGCAGTCGGGAATAGGTCGGCAACGAGAGAACGATCGACCTTCTTCTGGTTGAAGTTCACGTCGATGAAGATCTGAGCCTGTTTCCTCGGTGGCTTACGCAGCGCATCCAGGTCCAGAAAGACCTCTGCGGGTATTTCCCAAGTGGCCTTGGGGTTCTTCTCGCGCAGGATTCGGACGGCGAAGTATGCCCCGTTAATGCGATGCTGCCCATCGATTACAGAGACATTCAAGTCCTTGTCCTTCTCATCGAAGACCAAGTTGGCGGCGCCAGGCTCGTCTCGAATATCCTCGATCATAGCCCCATTGACGTGTAGCAGAACGTTTGAGAACGTCGGGAATTCGCTACGTTGAAAGCCAATCACCTGTCGAATCCTCGGGGGCCACTCGCGGCCAGGTTCGCTCTTCTTAGGTTCGTAGATGTTCTGGAAGTACTTGTTCACACGATCAGGAACGTCTGCGATTTCGCGCTGGAGGAGATACGCTGCAATCGCAGCCACTCGCTTCCAGTCCAACGCTCGCTGAATGGCCCTCACTTTTTCGGGATCTCGATGGGGAGAATGCGGTGTGCCAGGCCACCAGTCCATGAGCTTCACGACATCGAGCGCGCACAGGCAATGGCGACGATCTTGGAATTCCTTCGGCACAAACGGATTCCTGGGCACGATTACCGACAATCGCTGAATAGACGGTTCTTTCTTTCTCTTTGGGCTCATCGCTCACCTCTTTGACGGAGGCCGCTAGCACCTCCGCCGCCAGCGGGCACTTCACCATCCGGCGAGACCAAATCCCCACTCCTTCGACTTACGTCTTGCCGCAGAAGGGCGGACAGGGTGGATATCGACAAGCTCGGAGCACTTCAAGTCCGAGACCACATCGCTAGGGGCCAGATTGCTGCCCTCCTTCGCTGTCACCGTTGGTCCTTCGGATTCATTTGGGCACTCTCTTTCGAGGGGACTTTTTGTCCTGGAATCCAATTCCTCCTTCATTTCAACGAGTCGCTTCACGAGAAACGGCGGGGGCACACGCTTGCCGTTCTGCCAGAGGCTCACGTTGCTGTATGTGACACCGACCTTCTGGGCAAATCGCTCCTGTGTGAGATCAAGTCGGCGTCTAAGCTCGCAGATGAGTGCCGGAATGTCGTTGCTCCTCATGGCAGCACCTCAATCCCCTCACTGGAGACGCGCGGGGGATATGCAGGACGATATAGTAGACTACATGAAAGGCCGTTGTCAATCCTCAAGCCGGGGCTGGATCTTGTTGAGGAAGGCAGGTCAGTCCTCCTCCGTGGACTTCACCGAGCGCCAACCACAGAATGCACGTCAGGCTGACGGGAAGTCGGGCATGGGATCGCAACAGATTGACCTGAGACAGAAAGGAGAGAGAGTCAAAGACGACCACCTGATTTCACGAGAATCGACGCAATGCCATATAGCTAAGTCGTAGTTCCGTAATATGTTAGAGCTGCGCCCCGGCTATCTGCCTTTTAAGCAGGTGGTCGAAGGTTCGATCCCTTCCACCCTCACATACATCTTTCCACACAACGGAGAACGTTTCGAATCGGCGGCGGGGAATGGCCCCGTTTACCGCGCGGGCGGGCTTACGGTCCCGTAGGCGGTCGGGAAGAAGAGGGTGTTGATGTGGACTTGTTCGACGCGGGGACCGGTGGTGCCGACGATGTTGCCGACTAAGAACAATTTGTTTTGCCCCGGTCCGACCGCCATCACGCGCGAGACGCTGAAGTTCTCGTTCGTGTGGCCGGTGGGTGACGCGGAAAGGACCGCGAACTTGGCGGTGAAGCTCTCGTCGAGCGCGATGCGCGACGTTGACAGCGACACGGTCGCGTAACTGTCGCCGGTGCCGGTGTTGTGGAACTTGTAGAACCAGCCGTTGGCGATGACCAGGACATAACCCGCGGTCGGCACCGTGATGTTCGCTGAATCGATCGCCACGGGGGTGGTCGTGAGCGTTTTCGCCGAGGTGTAGGCGTGGACGAGCCCCGGTTCGTTGGCCAGCCGGTTCGCGCCGATTGACTCGGCCTCGATCTCGGTTGAATCGATCGCCCCCTGCGGCAGCAGCCCCTCGGCCACGGTGCCGGTGGTCAGTTCGGAAGCGTTGACGGTCTTCTGGTGGTGGGCCGATGCGTTGGTCGCGTGGAAGGCGATTTCCTCATCGATCTCCGTCGACTCCTCCAGATCGGCTGCGGGCGTGCCGCCGACTAAATCGGCATCGCGGGCATGCCAGGCATACGGCACCATCGTCAGCCGCGTGCGCGGCAGGACCGGATCGAAACCGTCGGGCTGCACTTCCAGGTACAGACTGTCGAGGAAGAAAAACCCACTCGGAACCGTGTCGATCACACCCAGCAACACCGCGAAGATCCCGTTGCTGGTGGTGACCGTCTGGGTCTCATTCCAGAGGAGAATCCCGATCTCGGGCTCATCGTAGAGACGGAAAGTGACGCTGTAGTCGCCGTTGGGCAGAGGGACGCCGGAGGCATCGTCGAGGCGGCCCTGGAAGCTCATCAAATGCGGAAAGCCCGCCCACGCCGGAACGGCACACAGCCAGATCCAGAAGAACACCCCCCAGCGTCCGATTGGTCGCATCGCTCTCAAATCTCCAGGGCGGATTGCGGCGGTGGTACACCTCAAGATCGCCACCGGAATGCAGACTGTCAAGCGGCCCGTCCCGCCGCCGTCGGCCTATACGGGATACCACCGGAAGGAGGCGGTGGTTCCGCCTCCCGGCGCCCGCCGGAACCTCTTGACAGTTATCGGCAATTCGGATACGATGCCCATCTTTCGCGTCGGACCCCGCCGACTGCCGCTCGACCACAGGTTCCGTTGCGAGGGAGGAGATCCGTGCCCAAAGAGCCCGCTTTCGACTGGACGCAGTTTCGTGTGGGAATCTACATCCGGGCCCAGCCGCAGGATATCTTCGCGATGTGGAGCGAGGCCGAGGGGCTGTGCCGCTGGTTTCTGCGTTCGGCGGCCTTCGCCCCTTCCGAGGGCCCATCGGCCGACCGCCGGGCCAAAGCGGCGATCCCTGCGTTCGACACGCTCACCCCGCGGCCCGATAATGAGCCCTGCCGCACCAACGACCGCTACCGCTGGGAGTGGTATTACGACGGCGGCATCGTCGGCGAGGAGTGGGTGCGCGAGGTCCGTCCGCCGACCCGGTTCGTCTTCGGCTTCGGCGACGGGATGGAAGTCGAAGTCATCGTGCGCAAACATGGCAAGTTCTGCGAGGTCAATCTCCGGCAGTACAATATCCCGGCCGGCCCGCGCGGACGGCGTGAGATGCATATGGGCTGCCGTCTCGCCTGGGCCTTCTTTCTCACGAATCTGAAATCGGTGGCCGAGGGAGGGCTGGACCTGCGCGAGACCGATCGCACCCGGGTCGGTCAACTGCACCTGATCAATATGTGAAAGGCGGAGAAGGGCTTCGCGGGACGGGCTGATGATGAGAAACGGCCCCAGGTGCCGTCGCCGGAGAACCCGCCGCGGACACGGATCGGGAGAATCAGACCGCCAAGTTGAGCTTGGGCCGAAACGAGACGTTTGCTATCATGCTCCAAGAAGTCCGGGTCAGACCGGCCATTAAGTGTGACCGTCGAATACCAAATCATCCCAAACGAAGGGGGACCCACGTTGAAACGCACAGGTTTTCTATTTCTGGCAGGGATGCTGATTGCCGTCGGCTGCGGGCAATCGGACGCGCCTCCACCACAGCAGCAGACCGAACAGCCGGCAACGCAGGCCGAGCAGCCGATGGCTGACGAGACGGGCGGCGGAATCCCGGTCGTTCCCGGCGATACGGTGACCACGCCCTCCGGGCTCAAGTACGTCGAGATCACCGCAGGAACCGGCAACACGCCGAACGCCGGCGATGTCATCGTTGCCCACTACACCGGGTGGCTGACCAACGGCACCAAGTTCGACTCGTCACGCGATCGCGGACAGCCGTTCAGCTTCCCGCTCGGCCAGGGACGCGTGATCAAGGGCTGGGATGAAGGTATCGCCTCGATGAAGGTGGGCGGCCGCCGGCTGTTGATCATCCCGTCGGCACTCGGTTACGGCGAACGCGGTGCCGGTGGAACGATCCCTCCGGGCGCGACCCTGGTCTTCGACGTCGAACTCCTGGAAGCACGGGCAGCGCTATAGAGTTGACAGCCTGTCGCGGTTCCGGGAACAGATCGACCTGAGCGACGGTTGAGCCGGAGGGATCGACCGAATCGATCCCGCGGCCCCGAAGAGGTGAATATGTCCGAGCCAGTGATCACCCAGAAGAAGCCGTACGTCATCGATGAGAAGGCGCGTCGCATCGCGTGGTGTGCCTGTGGCCGGTCGCAGAATCAGCCTTATTGCGACGGTACGCATGCCGGGACGGAGTTCCGCCCGATCATCGTCGACCTGACCGAGGACCGGAAGGTCGCCTGGTGCGGCTGCCGGCACTCGGGCCAGAAGCCCTTCTGCGACGGGACTCACCAGAAGCTCTGATCAGACAGCGTACGCGAAGAAACCGCCCGGCGGAGGTGTCCGCCGGGCGGTTTTCTTTGTATTATAGGTGCTCGCCTCTATCGAAGAGCAGCCGTCAAGGGAGGTACGATGAGTTCCATGAAGCGAATCGCGGCACGTTGTCGGAGAACGACCGTAACCCTGCTGATTGTGATAACCGCAACGGGAATCGCGATGACCTGTGGGGACGATAACGGCAGCGGTCCGACCGGGTACGGCTCCGTAACGGGCATAGTCCGAGTCCCCTTCGACCTGACCGCCGAGTTTCAACCGGCAGCCGGTGTCACTGTACGCCTCACCGGCGGCGACTACGATTCCTCGGTCGTCACCGGGGAGGACGGTGTCTTCCTCTTCGAAGAGGTGCCGAATCTGCAGATGACGCTGTCCGCCGAGCAGGGACCGTGCTTCACGGTGGCCGGGGTTTCGGTCACAGCGATCGCCGATGAGACGGTCACTCAGGACCTGACTCTGGCCTCCGCCGATCCCGGCGAATGCTTCGGCCTGCCGCGAGCCGGCGCCGCCCGCATGGAGGTCAATCTGACTGGAGACGCGGCGGTTCTGCTGTATCCCACGGGCAGCGGCACTCATCCGGCACTGGCGGTTTTCGATCTGGTCACTGGTGAGGGCGCTGTCGAGGAACTCGCCGACCTGGATGCCGTCTACGACATCAAACTGATCGCTGCCGATCTGGGGATTCTCAACTACAAGTCGGCCGCCGGGTATGGGCTGCGGTTCTTTCATCCCGCGTCGCTGTCCCTCGACGGTGATGATGTGATCTATGTCCCCGCACCTCTCAGCGGGACGCACGAGCCGGGACGTTTAACCTGTGATGACCTGGGACAGACTGTCTTCGTGACACACGGGACACGTCAACTGGCCAACGTCTCGGGAATGGTCTTCGCTGTCTCGGTGTCGGGACGGACACTGATCGACGCCGATGACGACGACGGTGACGGTCTGGCGGCCTTCGACAACGACCTGGTCAACGGGACACTGAACTGGGCATTCAACATCGCCTTCGATCCCGATGCCGGAGAAATCCTCGTTGCCAACCGTCAGATCACGATCGGAGTGCCCCCGACCGTGACCGCGATCGACTGGACACAGTGGGGGTCGTTTGACCGTGACGGGGGTCTGTCGGCACCGACCGAAGGAGTGCGGGTCATCGACATGGATCCGGGTACCAGCGGCTTCGGAGTGGAATTCTGGGATTTCACCGACGGATACGGCGTCGCGGCACACCAGAACACCCCGATTCTCCTCTACGAATCCGGCGGTGAGAGCTTCACCCCGCCGTATCACACGGAGGTTCAGATCGACCTGCGTTCCAGCGATCTCGTGCTCAAGATCCTCCCCGAACGGCAAAGCTGGTTCGCCCTCGTTTTCAAGCCCTCCACCGGGAAAAAGGCGGTCGAAGAGTGGACCCTGTCCACACTGGAGCGGCACCATCGCTACGAGAGCCGATTCCCGGCGTCTTCGGGTCTCGTGCCCCGGGCGTTCACGGTCGACGGCGTGAACGCGCGCTTGTACGTGGCGTATGTCGGCGAGCCGGTCCTGGAGATTTTCGATCTGTGTGAACCGGGGGAGTGCATCGCGCCGGGGCGGTAGTGAGGTAATTGCCCCTGCGGTCGAGTATCGCTACGCCTTCAGCTGCCGGATCGTCTCGGCCCAGTCATCGGTCTGGAACAGGCCTGATCCCACGACCAGGATGTCGGCACCGGCCTCGACGATCTCGCGGTAGGTCGCCAGATTCACCCCACCATCGACCTCGAGCAGACACGCGTGTCCGCCGTCATCGATGATGCCGCGGATACGTTGGATCTTCTCGCTCGATTCCGGGATATACGACTGCCCCCCGAAACCGGGGAAAACCGACATGATCAGCAGCATATCGATCTCCCCGAGATAGGGTGTCACCGCCTCGATCGGGGCATCGGGATTCAGTGTCAGCCCAACGGCAACGCCCATTTCGCGGAGGCGCCCGATGAGCGGACGCGGGTCGGGAACCGCCTCGATATGGAAGGTGATCGAGTCCGCTCCGTTGCGGACGAATGCTTCGACATAGCGCCCGGGGTCGGTCAGCATCAGGTGGACATCGCAGAAGGCATCGGTGGAGCGATCGAAGGCCCCGGCGATATCGGGGCCGAAGGAGATGTTCGGGACGAAGTGTCCGTCCATGATATCGAGGTGAAGCCAGTCGGCGCCGGCGGCGACCACCGCCTGAACCTCCTCGGCGATTCGGGTGTAATCACAAGCCAGAACCGATGCCGCGACCTTGATCATGGCGTCTTCGACCTCCATTCCCCTATGAAGAACTCGGGGGCTTCGCTTCCTGTCCGCCGACTGCTCCTCTGCAGCGGGGTACCCAGGGGAATTAGGCGTCCCGGCGTCCCCCCCACCAGCAGAATCTGGCTTTGCGTGTCGTACGATGCAGGTGCCTGCAAGGGGGGCACGCTGTGCGTCACCGCGGCCGCGGCCGATCCGGCGACGCGCTCCTGTGAAGATTGCCCCTCCGACGGTGGAGTCCCCTCGGGAGGGGAGCGTGTGAACCGGGGGTCTGATCCGCGATGCACGATGCAACACACCGCTGAAACAGCCCGAATCCTCCCTGGAAAAAAGTTGCGATGCCATAGGTGAAATCGTGTTTTTTTTCTTGCCTACCCTTCGGGATACACCCATGCTTCCCCTCGGGAACGGTGCAAACAAGGCGCAGGCGCGCACTCGGACGGGGGAAGACGGAGCCCTTTGTGAGGCACGGTGGCATTGCGAGCAACGATCTCCAGTGTGCGTCTGGCGCGTCGATGAGACACGATGACTGAAGTGTGACGGGAGGAAGAGACGAAACCGAATCATCCGTCAGTCAACATTATCGCAGGAAGCGACGATTAACAGATTTGATCACTGAACGAACGGAACACCAACCAACCATCCCAGTCGGGAGGTCGTCATGCCCGTGAAGAGAAAACCAGCGGCCCGGAAGAAAACCACCGCCCGCAAGACCGCGAAGCGGAAACCCGCCGCGCGGAGGACCGCTGCCAAGCGGAAACCCGTAGCGCGGAAGACCGCCGCCAAACGGAAACCCGCCGCGCGGAAGACCGCCGCCAAGCGGAAACCCGCAGCACGGAAAGCCGTCGCCAAGCGGAAACCGGCGGCACGGAAGGCCGTCGCCAAACGCAAACCCGCGGCGCGGAAGGCCGCTCCCAAACGGAAACCCGCAGTGCGGAAGGCCAGTCCGGCGGCCAAGAAGGCCGCCCCCAAGGTGAAAGCGAAACGCAAACCGAACGCCGCATTCATGAAGCCGATGATGCCGTCGGAGATGCTGGCCGAAGTCGTCGGTACCAAGCCGATGCCGCGCACGGAAGTCACCAAAAAGCTGTGGGCCTACATCAAACGCAACGGACTCCAGGACGCCAACAAGCGCACCATGATCAATGCCGATCCCGCGCTCAAGGCAGTCTTCGGGGGACGCGCCCAAGTCTCGATGTTCGAGATGACCAAGCTCGTTTCCAAGCACCTGAAGGATGCGTAGGCGCACCGCGCTCTGAACATCTGCTGTGCAACGCTCCGGTCACCGAGACCGGAGCGTTGTCTTTGGGGCCTCCAGGGATTGGCTTGCCCACTCCTTACATCGCATCACGGGATCGACCTGCCGGCCTCCGGCGCCGACACGGCCGAGATCTCGTCCGCGGAGTGAAAACACCGATTCTCCCGACCTGTCACAATCAGAACAGAAGAGATGATTGCGCCGACTTAGCGTCGTATATAGTACCCCCCAGGGGTCGACCGCTGTCGCGTCAGTCCCTCCGACCGCAAAAAGGAGACCATCATGCCGCTCCGCGCACCGGAAGAATACAAGACCGCCCTCCGGGCGATGCGTCCGAACGTGTACAAGTTCGGGAAATTGATCGAAGACGTCACGACCCACCCGGCCACCTGCCGGACGGTGGAGGGGCATGCCCAGTCGTTTGCGGCCGCCCTTGATCCGGAACGAAGCGAGATTGTCACCACCCACTCAGATCTGATCGACGAGCAGGTGTCGCGCTACCTCTCTCTCACGCAAACGGCGGATGACCTGATTGCGATCAGCAAGATGAAGCGTTGGGCATTCCAGACCACCGGCACCTGCACGGGCGGACGCTGTGTCGGACATAACGCCCTCAACGCGATGTGGGCGACGACGTATGATCTCGATCATAAGGCCGGGACCGTCTATCACGAGCGGCTGAAGGCATGGCTGATCGATGCCCAGCGCCGTGACATCACCTGCTGCGGCGCCCTCACCGACCCGAAGGGCGATCGCACGAAGTCCCCCTCCAAGCAGAGCGATCCCGATATGAATCTGCGGGTGGTCGAACGGCGCCCCGATGGTGTGGTCGTGCGGGGGGCCAAGATCATGATCGCCGGGGCGGCGGCGGCCGAAGAGGTCTTTGTCCTGCCCGGTTCCTCCTACGGTGAGGGTGAAGAGGACTGGGCGATCTCGTTCGTCGTGCCTCGTGACGTCGACGGACTGACGGTGGTCGAGGCCCGTCGCCCCTCCGACACCCGCGAGACCGAGGACGGCTTCGACATCCCGGTGACCACTGGCGGCATCACGCAGGGCTACCTCCTGTTCGACGATGTTTTCGTACCCACTGAGCGCATCTTTCTCAACGGCGAGACCAAGGCGACGCTCAAGGCCGTCTTGAGTTTCATCATGCCTTACCGGGCGGCGATCGGGGGCTGTGTCGCCGGGCAGGGCGATGTCAAGATCGGCGCCGCGATCCTGATGGCCCGCGCCAACGGCATCGCCTCGAAGGTTTTCCGCGACAAGCTCACCCAGATGCAGATCAACAATGAGACGACTTACGGCGTCGGTATCGCCGCCGCCGCCATGGGGAAGAAGCACCCATCGGGCGTCTGGTTACCCGACCCTCTCCTGGCCAACGTCAACAAGACGCACGTCGCCACCCTGCCGTATGAGACATCCCGGCTGGCCCAGGAAATCTCGGGCGGCATCGCCGAGACCGGCTGCATGCCGTCGACAGCCGATCTGGACGACAAACGCTACGGCGCGAAACTGCGCAAGTATCTGTCGGCCGCGGTCGAGGGCGAGCCGCGCATCCGTGCCGCCCGCCTCGTCGAGTGGCTGACGATCGGCGCCGGGGTGCCGGGCTGCATGCATGGAGGCGGTTCGCCCGATGGGGCGAAACTGATCATTCGCGCCAATTCGGATTGGGAAGGTGCGGCGGAGGCCGCGCGGCGACTCGCCGGCATCAACGATCCGATCCCGGACCCGAGCGGAAAGTAACTCCGACTCGGTCGCCGGTCAGCAGGCTAATGGTCTGTCTTGAGATCGAGCGCGTACCTGAGCCAGGCGGGGAATTTCTCGAATCCCATTCGCTCGTTGATCGTCAGCATCGGTCGATTGGTCGACTCGTTGGCTGTGCGGACACGTTTGTAGCCCGCCCGTTTCGCCCAGCCGAGTGAGTGGGCTTTCAGTGCCAGCGCGATCCCCCGTCGTCGATAATCGCGATGGACACCGGTATCATCGGTGAGCAGCTCTTCCGGGTTGGAAAGGTCTTTCAGGAGAATACTGACACCGACCGGGCGGTCGCCGTCGGTGGCGATGAAGTACCCTTGCGGGAGATGGTCTGGTCCCTCCAGCACAAGTTTGCGGAATTCTTCGTAGGGGAACGGCGTGTAGGGATCACTGGTCGGCATGTCAGCCTGGATATGGGTAATGAGTTCCCACAGATTCCGTTCCCACCCCGGACGGCCCTCAAACTCGTTGAGATCCCCGATCGCAATCCCCTGACCGGTCACGCGCTCGACAACATCCTCGTACTCCGATGGATCGAACTGGTCGAGCGCTACATATGACTCCAGCTCCTGAATCTCGACCTTGAACCCCCGCTGCTCCAGGAAACGGCACCCCGCGGTCATATCCTCCCGGCAGCGGGCGATGAATCGGACGGGGTCGAACGGTTTGAGGGTCTCCAGGAGCCGATCGTAGAGGCGCCCCCCCAATCCCCGCCGCTGATGATCCGGGTGAGCCGCGACCGAGAGGAAGAATTTCTGGGGGTCGTATAGAGAGATCATGTTATAGAAATGGGCGGTGGCCACAACGCACCCGTCACACTCCGCGATTAGTCGCTGCAGATTGTACTTCGGCCTGAGTACCTCATCAAGGTACCGCAACCGGGTGGGATCAAAGCGAATCGCATCCTGGGGGTAGGCCGCGTTGCATACCGCGGCGATCGCCTCGTGGTCGTCGGCCGTCCATTTGCGTATCGTGTACTCCATCTCGACGTTGCCTCCCGGCTCGCAGGTATCCTACATCGTCATTCTCAAATACCCCGGCCCGGATGACCGCGCCACCGATAATCCCAATCTAAGGCAAGAAAACGATACGACAAGTTCTACGCGCGCAGTGTCGCGACCGCTCCCCTTCCGGCCAGATACCCGCTCGACCAGGCCCACTGGAAATTGAACCCGCCGATGCGGCCGTCGACATCGAGAATCTCACCGCAGAGATGCAGGCCGGGTACCTTGCGTGATGCCATCGTCCGCCAGTCGATTTCTCGCAGGTCCACTCCCCCGGCGGTGGCTTCGGCATGTGTGTAGCCGCGTGTGCCCTTGACCTCCAGCAGTGTTTCGACGAGTTGCCCTGCCAGGCGACGACGCTGGTCACGGGACAACTGCGACAATGCGACGCGATCACCGATTGCGGCGGCGAGGGCATGAGCGATCCGTGACGGGAGCAGTTCTTCCAGCGCCGTGGCGACGAGTCGTCGGGGATGTGCATCCGCCGCTTGCCGGAGCCACTCATCGGCCCGGGCGATGGTCTTGAGGGCGGGGACACCGAGGAGGACGCGGAGTGGTGTCTCCGGATCATTGAGTCTGGCGCGCAGCCAGTGGCGCGAGAGATCCATCGCCACCGGTCCGGAAATCCCGAAATGAGTGAAGACAAGGGAGCCGTCGAGTTCGATCAGCGGTCTGGTGGCATCACCGCGACACAGACGCAATCGCGCCTCAATCGTGATTCCGCTGAAATCGGCGAACCGGCCGCCGATCGACGGGCCACGTTTCAGAACCAGCGGCGTCAGTGCCGGGGTCGTGGGAACGATCGTGTGGCCCAACTCTTGCATGAGGGACAACCCCACCCCATCGCTCCCGGATTTCGGCAGCGCCAGCCCGCCGGTGGCGACAATGACCCGTCGGGAGTGAATCCGACGCCCCTCCGCCCGTTCTGATCGCACTTCTATGACGAAGCCGGACGTCTCCGATCGCAGGTGGGTCACACGGTGGCCGGTCACCAGCTCGACACCAAGTTCGCGCACACGGTTCAGGAGGGCCGCGAGGACGGTTTGTGCCTGATCGGTCTTGGGGAAGAACTTGCCGGAGGGCTCGCGCTTCAGCGACACACCGATACGGTGAAACCAGTCGATCGCATCCTGGTTGCTGAACGCGTCGAAAACCTTGCGGATCGTGTGAGGAGAGCCGCCCCAGTAGTCTTTGTCGGTCACGACGTTATTGGTGACGTTGCATCGTCCGCCGCCGCTGACCAGAATCTTCGCTCCGGGCTTCTTCGCACTCTCGATCAGGACAATACGTAGCCCGGACCCGGCAGCCGCCTCCCCCGCGAAGATCGCCGCCGCCAATCCTGCTGCCCCGGCACCGATGATCGCGATATCACATCTCTTGCACTCAATCGAAGGTGGTCTCTGCATCCTTACTCCGGGACATCGACGAGAAGATCAGCGGGCATTTTTGATCCAAGGCATGCCCGGAGACACTGACAATCCTCCGCAACTCCAATTTCCTTGCCTCCAGCACCGTCACGATAGCTCTCAGACCAGGCCTGCCAGAAACCAGAGCCAGAGTGCCGCGACCGCCAGCGTCGCCAGCGTGACCGGCACTCCCGTACGGCTGTGTTCTTTCCACGAAATGGCCACACCGTGCCGTTTGGCTTGCTCCAGGACGATGATGTTCGCGATCGAACCAACCACGAGCAGGTTCCCTGCCAACGTCGAGGTCAGCGCGAGAATCGGACCGGCAAATGGATGGGTGGCCGTGGGCAACAGGAGCATGACAGCCGGGACATTGGACACAAGGTTGCTCAGCAGGAGACTCGCTGTAAACAGCCAGCCGGGCCGACTGAGATCGACACCCTCTCCCGCCAGACCTCCCACAATCGCGGCGAGTTGCCCCGACTCACGCAGGGCGAAATTCACGATGAACAGTGAAATGAACAGAACCAGGAGCTGCCAGTCGATCAGCCCCAGCAGCTCCCTCGATCGCATCCGCCGTGAGGTCAAGAGTACCCCCGCAGCCGCGAGGGCAACCAATTCGCGGGGCCAGGTGCCAGCCAGAAACACGAACACCAACCCCAGTGTCACGAACACTCCCTTCCCCGTCTGCCAGCCGCTGAATGAGGGTGCATCGGCAGCCGGCACCGGTTCTGCCTCCCGCTCCCAGCGGCGTCGGAACTGGAGGACGATAATCAGCCACAGCAGCAACAGACTGACGGCCACCGGCACCGCGCTTTCAAGCAGATACTGCGCAAACGATAAGTGGAGCACCTGCCCAATGAGAATATTCTGAGGGTTGCCGATCAGTGTCGCGGCAGAGCCGATATTCGATGAGCACGCCAGACCCAGGAGGTACGGCTTGGGGTCAAGCCCGCGCCGGCAGCAAATCTCGATCACAACCGGCGTCATCGCCAGACAGATGATGTCGTTGACGAGCACGGCCGACAGCAACGCGGTCGTCAGCACGATGAGAGCTAGCAATGCCGGCGGGGTGAGCCTCAGACCATCGGTCCAGCGCACGATGCGTGAGTAGAAGCCGGAAAGCCGGAACTGAACCGAAACGACCATAAGCCCGAACAGCAGCGCGATCGTCGGTATGTCTACGGCCGCGGAGAGGTCGGACGTGTCGACCCGGCCGAAGGCCAACAGGACGATCGCACCGAGCAGAGCCAGACCAGTCCGATCGAGCGCCAACCCGGGGATTCTCCCCAGAATCATCCCGACATAGACGACCAGAAAGACGGCACCAACCAGGGCGTCCATAACCGACCGATAAGCCTCATCCCGCCTGCGGCAGCCCGATCGCCATGATAT
>DATKYL010000005.1:0-2044 GCA_035528515.1 Acidobacteriota bacterium
TTCCGGCGGGAGCGCCTTTACCGAGCCGGCGGTGCCTACCGGCATGAAGAACGGTGAGGCAACCTTCTTACCGCGAACTGTGATCGTCCCCGCGCGGGCCAGGCCATCAGTGTGCTCGAGTTTGAAATCAAATGCCAAATGTGTCCTCTAATCCCGCGCCTCAGGGACGAGAAGGTAACCATCTGCGGAATAACAGGGTAGCGCTATCTGCGTTGGTGTAGTGGGGCTCGGGTGCGATCAGAGATCGGCGAGCACCTGCCCGATTCGGCCGGCCGGATGCAGATCGAGTTCCCCGGCATAGTTGATCTCACGCGCATTGATCGGCGGGACAATGGCGGAGCGGAAACCGATCTTCTCGGCCTCGATCAGGCGGCGTTCGAGTTGGGGGACGTGACGGATCTCCCCCGCCAATCCGACCTCGCCGATGTACACACTCCGAGGCGCGACCGGTTTCTTCAGGGCGGCCGAGGCAATCGCAATCGCGGCAGCCAAATCGACCGCCGGTTCATCGGTGACAAAGCCGCCGATGATGTTGACATAGATGTCCCGCCCTGCCAACTGAATTCCGGCGACATTGTGCAGGACCGCGGTGAGAATCGCGACCCGACGTTGGTCGAGCCCGGAGACCACCCGCTGGGGCGCACTCGCACCCCCGCTATGGCCGACCAGCGCCTGCACTTCCAAAAGCAGCGGACGTCTCCCCTCAATCGCGACCGCGACCGCGGTTCCGGGTCCGGGGGCCGCCTCACCGGAGAGAAAATGTCCCGAGGGGTCGGTCACCTCTTTAAGGCCGCTCTCCCCCATCTCGAAGAGACCGACTTCGTGGGTCGAGCCGAAACGGTTTTTCAGACAGCGCAGGATGCGAATCCACTGGCGGCGGTCGCCCTCGAATTGCAGCACCGTGTCAACCAGATGTTCGAGCACCTTCGGCCCGGCGATGAAACCGTCCTTGGTGACATGACCGATCATGATCGCGACCGCGTCGTGGGCGCGGGCCCAACTCCCGATGGCGACCGCGCATTCACGTACCTGTGAAACGGTGCCGGGTGTGCTCTGCAGTTCGGGATCGAATGTGGTCTGGATCGAATCGAGGATCAGAACGCGCGGCGCGGCTTTGTCGAGCGCGGCGAGGATCACGGTCAGATCGGTTTCGGTGAGAAGGCCGATGTTGCTGCGGATTCCGAGCCGGTCGGCTCGGAGTTTGATCTGCGCGGCCGATTCCTCGCCCGAAACATAGAGGGTGCCGATCCCACGCTGGGCGAAGCGTCCGGCGACCTGCAAGAGGAGCGTCGACTTCCCGATCCCCGGTTCGCCGCCGATCAGCACGGTCGAGCCGGGCACCGCGCCGCCGCCGAGTACCGTGTCGAACTCGCCGATTCCGGCGGCGATCACCCCGGCGGCAGATGAGGACACCTCGGCCAGCGGTGTCACCGTGGGCGAGGGCGACCCGCGACGCGAGCCGGTGCCGGGACGATGCGGTCGCGTGGGTTCCTTTTCTTCCTGCAACGAATTCCAGGCGCCGCAGTCAGGGCAGCGTCCCATCCAGCGGGAAAAGACCGAGCCACAGCCGCCGCAGACGTAAAATGTTCTCGCGGTCTTCATTTTCACACCAGTGCTCCAATCAAAGCCCGGTTGACAGCCCCGCGTGTCATATCAGTGCCCCACCCGGAGGGTGGGACCACATACCGCCCGCTCGCCCTAAGCCCACCCTGCGGGTGAAGCACCGGGGCACAGACGTAGAGTGTTTTCCCGGTTGTCGTTTTCACTCCGTCCTGTCGTCTACAATTCAGTGAGCGGTCCCTGCGTGTCGCCGGCGACAAACTGGCGCAACGCGGGATCGGCGCTGCTCTGCGCTTCCGCGACCGTCCCGTTGAAGACAATCCGGCCCTTGTCGAGCATGGCGACGCGGTCGCCGATCTTGAAGGCCGAGTTCATGTCATGCGTCACCGCAATCGCGGTCACATGCAGACGCTCGCGCAGCGATACGAGAAGATTGTTGATTCCCTCGGCGGTGATCGGATCGAGGCCGGTCGTGGGCTCGTCG
>DATKYL010000006.1:0-10874 GCA_035528515.1 Acidobacteriota bacterium
GGCGGTGGCGTAGACCGGCACGCTGTCCATCAGACAGGACGGGACGAGGTCCCCGGGGATGACATAGCAGACCGTGTCTAAGTAGGTGTGCACCATCGCGACCGACGAATAGGGGTCCGCATCGGACATCCGGTAGAATAGCTTGACGTCCAGCGAATCACGCGGTGTATCCGAGTCGTTGACCCGGGCGCAGATGTGGAGATCGGAATTGGCCGGATGGCACTCCGCCTGCACCAGCAGCGTGATATGCGGCGGCCTCGGCTCGCAGTACTCTGCGGTATCGCAAGGATAACACACACCGGCCGCATTGCGACTGCAGACCTCCAACGTGTGACACGTATCGGGCCCATCCGGACTGGTGTAGCAGATCACGTAGCGGCTGCACAGCCGGAACTTGATGGTTTCATAGATGCCCTGGATCTCGCCGGCGGTGGGGGAGTGCGAGTGGAAACCGCCACTTCCCAGAGCCAGCGCCTCGAGATACTTCGGGTCAAAGGAGGCGCCGAGACTGATTGTGTAAATGGGGATGCCCGCCGCGCGGGCCAGGCTGACGATGATCGTCGAGTCATCGGCGAATCCGTCCAGAAGCCCGTCGGTCCCGCCGGGGCAGAGCCAACTGCGATTCTCCATTCCGTCCGAAAGGGCGATCACCGCCTTGCTGCCGAATTCCGCGGTCGTGATGTCGACACCCTTCCAGATGCCGTCAAACGCGGCGGTAAAGCCGCCGGCGACCAGGGCGGTGATCTTGGTGTGCAGCAGCGTCTTGTCGCTGGTAAAGTCCTGGACCACCTCGAAGCAGTCGGAGAACTTCACAATGGCCACCCGGTCGTACAGATCCATGTTGTCGACGAAGGCATGAGCCGCCACTTTGGCCGAGTCGAGCTTGTCGCCGTTATCCATACTACCGCTGACGTCGATGACGAGAGCGATCGACGTGAAGCACGAGTCGATCGGGGTCTCCACCACCTCGAACGACTCGATGCGGAAGCCGTCTTCGTAAACACAGAAGCTGTCCACGTCGAGCCCGGGGATCGGGTTCCCGAGCGAATCCAGCACCTCGATCGAGGTGCAGACTTCAGGAAACAGGCTGGGGTCGATCAACGTGATGTTGACCGCATCGACCGGCGGTGGCGACAGCACGCTCACCGATTTGCTCGGGGTGTAGGTTGTCGGCAGACCGCTGCCGTAAACCACGTAGGGATCGTCGGGCGGGCCGACAATGACCGAATCCTGTGCCTGCGCCACGGCGGCGCTGGCAATCAGGCCGACGGTGAGGATGACGGCGAGGCAACGGACCGTCGTCCGTGCCGTGCGAATCGCGTTACCGGTGAGGAACATCTGCTAATCCTCCTGCCCTTTGACAAAGGCTGACAGCCTCAAAGTGAGCCGTTCGTTATTTGCGTCGTTGGTTTGCGACAAGAGCATCCGGTCGCCGCCGGTTTGGGTAATCACTGCGATCGGCGGTCACCGGAACATAGATCTTAATATGGCACATGTCGTCGATCATGGAAGCCGAATTCAATATACGGACAGATTTTATTCTGCAACCTTCCGTCCCCCACGACAGCGTTTTTCCAGCATGCGCAATCGGTTGCCGTGAGGGTGTACCTCTGACAGAAAAGCGGGCGCGTGTCCCCATGCCCGCGACTGCCTCCCGGGCATCCCGCGTCGGGTCTCGCAGTATCTGATTATGGAACAAGGAGATCGGAGACCTCAGCACAAGTAACGTTTGAGGCCCAATTGGTCCTCTGCGAAGTATTCCCGAAGGCAGCGATCCGTGCCACACATCGGCATTGTACTCGGGCCGCACTGAGCGCCGGTTCCATCCCCAAAAACGTGCCGCAAGCGCTGGAAACTCGGCTGAATCCAGTGCGCGAGATAGACGGCATAAGTATAAGCGATTCCAATTCTTACGGCAAGAGGAATCTACCGCCGGCAGGAGCACAGAGTGGCTTGGCCACGGTACGCCCGACCGGGCGCTATGGTATCCGCGCAACTTCATGCCTATCAGCATCATACCCCGTCCACGACCCCGGTCCGACCTCCGCGACGCACCAAAGAACTATGCGGCAAGCCGGAGCCTTCGGACGTAGCTTGGGCTGCAGGGCCCACACAGCAAGTCGGCAGCTTGTGAGGACCGTCATTAGAATGATCGGCCACCCGGTGAGATGATGAATCACTCAAATCCGATTCTTTTGGTCGTCCATTTCCTGTGGGCGGTGTGGATGGTGGCCGGTGTGGTCCTCGCGGTCCTGGGCTTCCGCTTCCGCGTCTTCTGGCGCTTCCGGGTGTTGCGCACGGCGCACCTGATCGGTCTTCTGGCGACCGCCACTGTGCCCCTTTGGAACCAGGGCATCTGCCCTCTGACTGAGTGGGAGTGGCAAGGAGAGGCGGCCGCCGGAGCGGCAAACGGGGAGTCGTTCATCATTCGGCTGCTCCACGATATCCTCTATTTGGATGTATCTCCGACCGTGCTTTCGGTCACCATCGCTCTTGGGGCTGTGGTCACGCTCGGGATCTATGTGTGGCACCCGCCCTGGAGAAGCGTGCCGGGGCGTCGGCCGACGTAAGGGGGACAGCGTTGGGGTCTATCCCTACGTCCCCGCATCCGCCGGTCAGTGGCCGTGGATCGTCGCGGTACCCTGACCGGTGGCCATCGTGTCTCCCCTTGACAAATTCCGTCTTTCGCCCTACGCTGAAATTGAGTGATTCGTCTGCACGCCTGAAGGTTGGCGGCGGAGGGTCCTCGAGGCTTACTCCACTACTGAAGTTCGCACAAGGAATTCGCGTTCAAATCCGTAGCGGTCATTGGCTGATCGCAGGAGGGTGATCGGATGAGGAAGACATGGCCCGTGTTGATCGTGGCGTTGTGGGCGCTCGGAGGCGCCTGTGCCTGGGGGGCGAATCACGTGCTGGTCGAATCGCAGTCCGTTGCGCCGGGCGCCACGGGCGTGCAGATCGGGGTGTACGTCGAGAACGATCTTGAATTGAACGGCCTCGTGATTCCTCTCGAGATCCGGGAGGTGACGGCGACGGGGGCATTCCCGACGAACACGCTGACTCTGGATGCCGCCAATCGCCTGACGACGTCACTGATCGGTTTCGTCACGAAGTACTTCTATCCCGACGAGGACAACACGAATCCGACCCAGTGCTCCGGTGCCGGGTTTGCGACGAAGGGCGCGCTCGATTTCGTCAGCCCCGACGGTGTATTGTACAGTGCGATCAGTGTGCTCGACCCCTGCCTGCCGATCGGTACGGACGGCGCGCCGCCGGGCGGGACTCCGTCGCTGATCTTCACATTCGACGTCACGAGCGTCGACGGTCTATTCGTCATCGACACGACCTGCGTGACGCCCGCCAACTACCTGCTCTACGTGGACTGCGTGACGTCCGGGCCGGTGGAGCCGATGTTTACCGCGGGTGTGATCACGGTCGGTACGCCGGCGTTCCCTCCCGAGGTCGGCGACATTCCCGACCAGACGATCGACGAGGGTGAGACTTTCGCGACGATTGCCCTTGACGATTTCGTTACCGATCTGGACAGCCCCGATGCGGAGATCATCTGGACTGCGGCGGGCGAGACGGAGCTGATTGTTTCCATCAGCCCGACGCGGGTGGCCACCATCGCGGCGCCCCATCCGGACTGGTTCGGAAGTGAGACCATCACCTTCACCGCCACCGATCCCGACGACCAATGGGACAGTGACGCGGCCACGTTCACGGTCAATCCCGTCAACGATCCGCCGGTTCTGTCGACGATCGGGGCGAAGACCGTCTTGGCCGGCAAATACCTGACTTTCTACATGTCCTCGAGTGACATCGACAACACGACTCTTGACCTGACGATGGAGAATGCGCCTCCGGCCGCGACGCTTTCGCCGGACGGCACCGGGGGCGGGACTTTCGGCTGGCTGACCGGGTGCGCCGACGAAGGCGTGCACACGGTGCTCTTCATCGTGTCCGACGGGAGTCTGGCCGACAGCGAGAACGTTGCGATCACCGTGCTGCCCAATCCCGACACGCTCCAAGCTTCGAAGACCAGCATTGAATTCACGTATCAATTCGAGGGTGCGCCCCCAACGCCGGTGACGGTCCAGATCACCGATCCGGGCTGCGGCGAGCTGCCTTGGGGGGCCGTGGCCTCGGAGCCGTGGCTTCTGCTCAATCCCGGCAGCGGCACGACACCCTCGGCGCTCGAATTGTCCGTCGACACAACGGGTCTGACGGTGGGCGAATATGACGCCATCGTGATCGTCACGGAGCAGACCCCGGACAAGACCATTGTCGCGTCCGTGGAAATCGCCGTGCACCTCGCGGTGGTGGGTGTGCTGTGCAATTGTGACCATACCGGCGATCCGATTCCTGATTATGTGACGGATGTGCTCGACCTGGTCGTTGCCGTAAAGACGGTCTTCCGTGATATGAAACCGGTGTCCCAGGCCAACTGCCCGTTTGTCATGATGGATGTCAACTGCGACTGCGTGTACGACATTCTGGATATCGTGATTCTGGCGGATCATGTGTTTCGTGACGTGACCGACCCCTACTGTAGTGAAGAGGGGCCCTGTGGGGCGTCGGAGCCGCCGGGGCCGTGCAGCGAGTATTAGTGGAATCACGTGGTACGCAATGCGTATTGGCCGCCGCGGTCCGACGGACCGCGGCGGCCTTTCCCTTGAGGAGCGTTACGGGTGCGGCACGGAGCGTCGCGTGAGATCGAACGAGCCACTCCCTCCCTGGGCCGGTGACGATGGAATCGACAGGGGCATTTGGGTTCTTGCCCGAATCGCCGATATGTAATACAGTGCGGGAGTCGGGCGGGAGTATGTCCGTCGCCCGGGGGACATCACGATGGAAATCGGCCCATTCTACGTTAAAGACTGCGCGCTGATCTGCCGCATGGCGGGAGTCCATCCGGCGGTCAGTCTGCGCGAACTCCGGGCCCGGGTTGAGGTGTGCCCGACGGCGTCGTTGTATCACCACTTCTGCGAGACCAAGGTGCGCCCTTCGTTCGACGATCCCGAGTATCAGAGCGATTTCGCGGTCTGGGCTGCGCGTTCCCTGCGCGATCAGGCCCTGGCCGAGCGCCTCGGCGTGATCAATCCGTACGATTACGATGACCTCGAGGATCTGCGGGCCGTGGTCCTGGACGTGCTGGATGATCATCTGGCGGGCGTGCCGATCAATCCGCAGGCACAACGCGGCGATCATTTCCATTTCATGCAGGCGATGACCGTGGTCTTCGACACGCGGGTTCAGATTCAAACCGTCCCGGGTCTTCTGCCCGCCATTACCAAGATGACGCCGGGCTCGATTTACTTTCATGTCATCGAGGCGCGGCGCCGGACGCCCCGGGGGCACGACGACTTCTCCACGTGGCTGTTGCCCCAAGGCGGAGCGGCGGCGGAGATTGCCCAGGAAATGTCCCTGATCGATTTCTATTTCTTGTCGTTGCGCGAGTTGCAGGAACGACTCGTGACGCTCTTGAAATCTCATTTCCCGACCAGTATGGCTGTATGACTTCATTCCTTGACCGATACGCCGACATCGCCGGCCCCGACGTGATCGCCGGACTGCGCCAATTGGGCTCGCATTTCGCCGGCCAGCGGGTGGTCCATGTCAACTCGACCCGTGAGGGCGGCGGCGTGGCGGAGATTCTGCGCTGGCTCTTGCCGTCGATGCAGGACGTGGGCTTGGACGCGGTCTGGGAGACGATCGAAGGGGACGAGACTTTCTTCGAGATGACCAAGGCGCTGCACAACGGGATGCAGGGGCAGGAGGTCACGCTCACGACTTCGATGATGGCCGCCTACGAGGAGGCCAATCGCCGCGCCGCCGAGAGGCTGGGGCCGTTGCTCCGGGAGGCGGATTACGTCTACATCCACGATCCGCAACCGGCGATGCTGCGCAATCTGATCGGTCCGACCAAGGGTCACTGGGTGTGGCGGTGTCACATCGACTGTGCCGACCGATCTCGGGCGGCGTGGAAATTCCTGCAACCGTTGGTCGAGACGTATGATGCATCGGTCTATTCGATGCCTCAGTTCGCACCGACGTTGAAGCATGCCCAGTTCATCATTGCGCCCTCGATTGACCCGTTGTCGGACAAGAACCGGCCGCTCGCGCGTTCCGAAATCGACGGTGTGCGCCGGGAGTACAAGCTCGATCCCGGCCGGCCGCTTCTGGTGCAGGTCTCCCGTTTCGATCGGTTCAAGGATCCGGTCGGTGTGATCAAGGCATTTCGTCTGGTGCGCCGCTACTTCCCGGTGCAACTCGTCCTGGCCGGCGGGGGCGCCACCGACGACCCGGAGGGCGCGACTGTCCTCAAGGCGGTCCAGGAGGAAGCGGCCGGCGACGACGACATCCACGTGCTGTTTCTTCCCGGCGACGCGCATCTTGAGGTCAACGCACTGCAGCGCGCCGCCGACATCATCATCCAGAAATCGACGCGCGAGGGATTCGGTCTGACGGTTACGGAAGGGATGTGGAAGGGGAAACCGGTCATCGGCGGCAACGCGGGCGGCATTCGCCTGCAGGTTTTCGACTACCAGACCGGCTTTCTGGTGGATACGCCCGAAGGCGCCGCCCAGCGGATTCTCTACCTCCTGCGCCACCCCGCGCGCATCCGCAAACAGGGAGAGCAGGCGCGCGAATTCGTACGGGAGAATTTCCTTTTGACGCGTCACTTGCGGGAGTATCTTACACTGCTTCTGGGTTTGTCCATGGGGCTCTCGGATCGCATCTACGCCCAGGCACCGACGGCCGATGACAAAGCCGCTACCGTTACCAAGCCCGTTTGATTTCGCCCAACTCGACCATTTGGCCCGGGTTGCGCATCGTGTTCTGATGCTCGACTACGACGGCACGCTGGCGCCGTTTCGTCCCCAACGCATGGATGCCGTTCCGTATCCCGGCGTCGTGGAGGCGTTACGGGATCTGACTGCGGCGCAACACACCCGCGTCGTCATTGTCTCGGGGCGGCCACTCGCGGAGCTGCACGTTCTGCTCGGCACCGATCTGGGTATCGAGATGTGGGGTGCGCACGGTTGGGAACGGCTGACCGCGGGCGGGCGTTTTGAGCAGTGGCAGCCGTCGCTGGACGTCGCGCATGTGTTGAACCGCGCGGCGGAATCGGCACGGGCGCATGTGCCGGCTACCGCCGTGGAAGTCAAAGCCGCGTCGGTCGCGGTACATACGCGTGCGCTGACCGCGGCCCAGCGATCCGACGTGGACCGGATGGTTGACGCGCACTGGGTGTCGCCGGCCGGCAACGATGCGATCGAGCTGCGTGTTTTCGACGGCGGCTACGAACTGCGCGCGGCCGGGCGGACGAAAGGGGACGTTGTCACGACGTTACGCGATGAGATTTCAGATCAGAGAATCACATCTGTTCTGTTTGCTTACCTGGGCGACGATGACACCGATGAGGACGCGTTTGCGGCGTTGGGAGCGGATGACTGGCCGATTCTGGTGCGTTCTCAGCCGCATCCCTCCCGGGCCCGTTTCTGGTTATCGCCCCCGGCCGATCTCCTGCGGTTTATTCATGACTGGACAATCAGGCGCCGTTAACGTAGTTTTGTTCCATTGCGGGATCAACCTTCCCCGGATCGACTACCGGGCTTACGGCGGGGATCAGGGGGTGCGCATGATCCGGCCGAATGAGTTTTGACCGTGCCTATGGAACAGAACACAATGGCGGCCAGGCTGAAACAACGTCTCGTGGTGGCATCGAACCGTCTCCCGGTCGAAATCGGCCGGGAAGGGGAGAGTTGGCACGTGCGCCCGGTGGCGGGCGGGCTGGTCACCGCGCTCAACCCGATCATGCAGCGCAACCGCGGGCTCTGGATCGGCTGGCCCGGCTGCGCCGCCGATGTCCCGGTCGCCGATCTCCTGGCGGCGAGCGCGCAGGATTACGCGTACGACTTGCGCCCCGTGCTGCTGACGGCCGAGGAGGAAGAGGGATACTACCGCGGCTTCGCCAATGAGACGATCTGGCCTCTTTTTCACGATCTCTTGGGCCACTGCCACTTCGATCTCGAAAACTGGAAGACATATATCTCGGTCAATCGCCGATTCGCCGAGGTGATCGACGAAACCTCGGGCCCGGACGATCTGGTCTGGGTGCACGACTACCAGTTGATGCTGGTCGCCCAGCATCTGCGTTCGCTCGGCACCCGGCAGCCGCTGTCGTTTTTCCTGCACATACCGTTCCCGACACTCGATCTGTTCCGTCGCCTCCCATGGAAGAACGAGATCATCCGCGCGCTTCTGACTTTCGATCAGTTGGGATTCCAGACCTTGCGCGACCGGCGCAACTTCGTGCACTGCGTGCGCGGCTTGGTGCCGGCGGTCGAGGTCACCGCCGGACGGCGGGAAACGATGCTGCGTGTGGACGGCCGCGTGATTACAGTCGGACATTTTCCGATCAGCATCGATTTCGACGAATTCGATCAGGGCGCGCGGCGGGTCGAAGTCGCCGAGGCGGCGTGGTTTCTGCGTGAACGGTTCCACAGCCGCAAACTGATTCTTGGTATCGACCGGCTCGACTACACCAAGGGCATCCCGGAGCGTTTCCTGGCTTTCGAACGCGCGCTCGTGAAATACCCCGATCTGCTCGGAAACGTCGCGCTGATCCAGCTCGTAATCCCCAGCCGCACGCACGTGCCAGATTACCGCAACCTGAAGGCGCTGCTCGATGAACTCGCCGGGCGCATCAACGGCCGTTTCTCGCGCCACGGCTGGGTGCCCATCCACTACATGTACCGCTCGCTCGAGCGCACGCAACTCTTGGCGCACTACCGCGCCTGCGAGATCGCGCTGATCACGCCGCTGCGCGACGGGATGAACCTGGTCGCCAAAGAGTACTGCGCCTGTTCGATCGACGGGAACGGTGTTCTCATTCTGAGCGAATTCGCCGGCACCGCCGACCAACTCGGGCGCGGCGCGTTGTGCGTGAATCCGTACGACCGCGAGGGCACCGCCGACACGATCTACGCCGCGTACACGATGGATACCGACGAACGCACCTCCCGCATGCGCGCCCTACGCGCCGAGATCCGTCGCAACGACGTCCATCGCTGGCTGCGCTGGGTGCTCGCGCGGCCGTCGGAGGGGGAGGCCGAACCCGAGCGGGAGTCGGAGTCATCCTCCGGCACGATGTCGCTGCCGCTGACGACGGCGGAGACGCCGAAGGCGTAGCGGTTCGGCGAGAGACTGTGCCGGCTGCCCCGGTCGAATGTGTGGCACTGACCTTGGTCAGTGCGTGACTCACTGACGAACGTCAGTGGCACACACAGTGGCCCAAAGGTGTGCCGGGCACCCGGCGCGCCCGTCGGAGGGGGAGACGGAGTCGGCGGAGCCGTCCCCGCCCGCTGCGGCAGTGGCGGTTGCGAATCCGAACGGGTGATCTTCAGCGTTGTCTCAAGGAACACGTGTCAGTTGGGTGGCCCGAACGTCAGTGGTAGACCTCCCCCCAGGTACACGTGAGGATAGCGGGGGGCACCCGGAATCGGACGGAGGAGCATTGATGCCCAGTCTGAAGAGCATAGGGCAAGTAGGACCAGCGATGGGGTCTGTGTTGATCGTCATAGCTCTGGCTGGATGCCAGTTGTCAATACAGTATGGGCTCGCGCTGAGTCCGGATACGGTCCAGCGCCCGCGCAAATTGGAGTACCTCCCCTGTAATTCTGACGTCAAAATGGCGGTAGAGTGCGATGCACAGGATTCCGAGGTATGGTGGAACTTAACCCTGACTGTCTGCATCAAGAACGAACAGGTACACCCGATCGTTTTCGATCGGAGAGACGCGACGCTCACATTCGGTGATCCCGTTGTGTTCTCCGATGGACCAGACGGAGTAACTCATGGATACCGTGATGCCGATCTGCTGGTGCGGATCCCTCCAGGGAAAGAAGCCACCCTGTACATGGATTGGGCGGGAGATGAGAATATGTGGGAATTCTACAGATGTTCCTATCTACAGTTCACTCTAGGAGAATTGAGAACAGAGGCAGATTCGTTGCTTTGTGATCTCCCAACGGTCTACGCCTTTCCGCTGAACAGATCGCAGTGGTGGTGAGTAACATGGCGTTATGCAGGGCGGCTCGCCGGGTGCCACTGCCAGTCTGTATGACGGTGTGCCACTGACGAACGGGCCTGTTGAAGAAACTGCCGCTTTAGGATGACGCGTGCGAAAACCTGACTCGGTGGATCACTTGCGCGGTCGGAAAGGGCGCGCGCAGGGGCGGCTCCGCTGGAGCGTCGCCCGAGGAACAGTCATTCACAGTCTATTCCGGTCTATCCGGGTTCTTCAACAGGCCCGAACGTCCGGGCCACCTGCCGCGGGAATGACGGTTTGTGGATTGGGCGGGTCGTTCAGCTTTGGCGCTTCACTGCGACGAGCAACCCGTTCCCCGCGAAGACGAGACGTGTCTCCCAGTCTGCGTGCGTGTGCAGGTACGGTTTGATACGCCCGCCCTTGTTGCCGCGTACAGCGTCATCCACGATCAGCACGCTGCCGGGATTGAAGCGGTGTTCGACGGCACGGAACTCGGCGAAAATCTGGTCGGGGTCGGGGGCCGAGTCGAGAAAGGCGAAGTGGATGACGTCATGCTCCGCGGCGAATTCCCGCAGGTTCGCTTTCGCGTCGCCTTGGACAAAGTTGATCTGATCGGCGAACTCCCTGCACACCACCCGGCAGACTTCGATGTGTGACGGTTCGAGTTCGAAGGTGTAGAAGCGGCCGCGGCCTTGCAGTGTCGAGGCGATGACGAGCGTGCTGTCGGTGCCTTCGTTCGGATCGCGGACGCAGCCGGTCTCGATACAGACCGGGTTGGGGAATACCCGTAGAGTCTCGGTCACGGCTGCCTGCAGAA
>DATKYL010000007.1:0-4828 GCA_035528515.1 Acidobacteriota bacterium
GACTGCTGGTGGTGCCACAACCCCGAAAGCCGCTGCCCCGAAGCCGAGCCGGGGGCGGGAGACGGGAAGTCGCTCAACGGCGGGCGGATCGACTGTACCGTCACGCTCGACCACGTGATGACCGAGATTCTCAAGGACGCAATCTTCTACGATGAATCAGGCGGCGGGGTGACTTTCTCCGGCGGCGAACCGATGATGCAGATTGACTTCCTCGCCGCTCTGCTCGAATCGTGCCGTGAGCGCGGCATCCGCACCGCGATCGACACATGCGGGTACGCGCCCCCGGAGGATTTCGACCGGATCGATGGTCTGGCCGATCTCATCCTCTTCGACCTCAAGGTCATGGACGACGACTTGCATCGCAAATACACCGGCGTCTCCAACGAACTGATCCTGGCCAACCTGACCCGTCTGGCCGGACGCGGCGTCCGGATCGTCGTCCGGATCCCGCTGATCCCCGGGGTCACCGACACCCGCGAAAATCTGGAGGCGGTGGCGGCGTTTCTCAAGCCCCTGAAAACCGTCCGCAAGATCACGCTGCTCCCGTATAACAAACTGGGCGAGGACAAGGCCCGGCGATACCGGCTCGACCGCCGCGAAGTCGCGTGGGAGACCCAAAGCCCCGACGAAATCCAGAAACACGCCGCCTGGCTCGAAGAGCAGGGGTACATTGTCACCACCGGAGGATGACCGCACCGTGAACGACCGTATCCGCCAACTCCGCGAACAAAGTCTCACGGCCGTGCCGACGATCGCGCTCGAACGCGCCCGCCTGCTGACCGAGTTCTACCAAAGCGGCGTCTCCGAACGTTCTTCCGTACCCGTCGCCCGCGCCCTCGCATTCAAGCACCTCTTGGAAAACAAGACGGTCTGTATCAACCCCGGCGAGCTGATTGTCGGCGAACGCGGCCCCGCGCCCAAGGCGACCCCGACCTATCCCGAAATCTGCACCCATACCCTGCAGGATTTCGAGATCCTCGATACACGGGAGAAGGTCCCGTTTCGGGTCGACGACGACACGCGCACGGCGCAGCGCGACACGATCATCCCCTTCTGGTCGGGCCGTTCAATCCGCGACCGGATTTTCGAGGCGGTCGATCAGTCCTGGATCGACGCCTACGAAGCCGGGATCTTCACCGAATTCCAAGAGCAGCGCGCCCCCGGCCACACCGTCCTCGACGACAAGATCTACCATCAGGGCTTCGCCGACTTCAAAGACCGAATCGAACTGCAGATCGCCGCGCTCGATTTCTTCGCCGACCCCGACGCCCTCAACCGGCGCGAACAACTCCGGGCGATGTCAATCTGCGCCGACGCGTTGATTACATTCGCGACCCGCCACGCCGACGCCCTCGACACACTCGCGGTTGACGAATCCGACCCCGAACGCAAATCCGAACTCGAACAGATGGCCGCGCTCTGCCGACATATACCGGCACACGCCCCCCGGACGTTCTGGGAAGCACTCCAGCACTACTGGTTCGTGCATCTTGGCGTGATCACCGAACTCAACACCTGGGATTCGTTCAACCCCGGACGTCTCGACCAGCATCTGTGGCCATTCTACCGGCGGGAGATCGAAGCCGGAACGCTGACGCAGGAACGCGCGCGCGAGCTGCTGCAGGCGTTCTGGGTGAAATTCAACAACCAGCCCGCCCCGCCCAAAGTCGGTGTCACCGCCGAGGAGAGCGCCACCTACACCGATTTCTGCCTGATCAACCTCGGCGGCGTGACCGCCGTCGGCGACGACGCGGTCAACGAACTGACCTACCTCATCCTCGACGTGATCGAGGAAATGCGTATTCTGCAACCGAGTTCGATGGTACAAATCAGCAAGAAAAACCCCGACCAACTGGTCCGCCGCGCGCTCGGGATCATCAAGACCGGCTTCGGCCAGCCGTCACTGTTCAACACCGACGCGATCGTGCAGGAGATGCTCCGTCAGGGCAAATCACTCGCCGACGCCCGCAACGGCGGCGCCAGCGGGTGTGTCGAAACCGGCGCCTTCGGCAAGGAATGCTACATCCTCACCGGATACTTCAATCTCGTCAAGGTGCTGGAAATCACACTGCACAACGGGATCGATCCGCGCACCGGCAAACCGATCGGCGTCGCCACCGGCGATCCCACCGATTTCGCATCGTTCGACGAACTGCTCGATTCTTTCCGTCGCCAGTTGCAGCACTTTATCGACATCAAGATCAAAGGCAACATGATCGTCGAGCGCCTCTGGGCGCAGAACCTCCCCGCACCATTCCTCTCGATCTTGATCGACGACTGCATCGCCCTGGGCCGCGACTACAACGACGGCGGCGCGCGCTACAACACGTCGTACATCCAGGGCGTCGGCATGGGCACGATCACCGACTCCCTGACCGCAATCCGATACCACGTGTTCGATCAGCGAACAATCACGCTCCCCGATCTGCTCGCTGCATTAGCCGGCAACTTCGAACGTGCCGACACACTCCACCACACGCTGACGAACGAAACCCCCAAGTACGGAAACGACGACGACTATCCCGACGGCATCCTGCGGACCGTGTTCGAGTACTTCTTCGATTCGGTCGACGGGCGTCCCAACGCGAAAGGCGGGCATTTCCGGATCAACCTCCTCCCGACCACCTGTCACGTCTACTTCGGCAGTGTCGTGGGGGCGACCCCCGACGGTCGGCTGGCGGGTGAACCGCTGTCGGAGGGGATCTCTCCAGTACAGGGCGCCGACCGCCGCGGCCCGACCGCGGTCCTCAAGTCGGCGGCCAAGATCGACCACCTGCGCACCGGCGGCACGCTGCTCAACCAGAAGTTCTCCCCGCAGATGCTGGCCGACGACGACGGGATCGAAAAACTCGTTCATTTAGTCCGCGCCTACTTCCGGATGGACGGCCACCACATCCAGTTCAACGTGGTCGGCGCCGACACGCTACGCGACGCCCAGATACACCCCGAGAAACACCGCGACCTGATCGTACGCGTCGCCGGATACAGCGATTATTTCGTTGATCTGGGAACGGCGTTACAGGACGAGATCATCAAGCGGACTGAACAGTGCGCGGTCTGATCGCTGCGGCACTCATCGTACCGTCGCACTCACCACACGATCATCCAGCATCGTCAACCCCTCGGCCAGACCGATCGCCGGTTCCCAGCCGAGCAGCCGCCGAATCTTGCCGATGTCGGCGTGGGTGATGCGCGCCTCGTTGGGGCGTTCGGGGATGTACTCATGGGTGTCGGACATGAGCGATGCGATCGTCTTGATGCTGTCGCTGGTGCCGGAGCCGACGTTGAAGACCTCCCCGGCCACATCCGACTGCGCCGCCGCCAGAAACGCACGCGCCACGTCGTAGACATGGACAAAATCGCGCGACTGCTCCCCGCTCCCGGTGATGGTCAGTGGCTGCCCCTGTTGGCGCAGGTAGTCGAAAATCCCGATCACCGGACTGTAGGCCGAGTTGGGTTGGCCGAAATTGTACGAACGCGCGCCGTAAACATTGAACATCCGCAGCGACACCGCCGGAATGCCCCAGCGCTCGCCCAGGATCAGGCAGTACTGCTCCCCCGCGAACTTATGCAGCGCGTACGGGTTGTAGCAGCGAATCGCCGCGTTCTCGGTCGTCGGAATCTCATCGGGCGTCCCGTAGACCGCCGACGACCCGAAATACACAAACCGCCTGACCCCCGCATCGCGCGCCGCGATCAGGCAGTTGATCGTACCCGCCACATTGATCGCCTCATGCGTCAGCGGATCATCGAACGAAGGCTGAATCCGTGGCCATGCCGCCGCATGGAACACCCACCGGCATCCCGCGAGAAGCGGCGTCAGCGCCTCCAGGTCGAGAACACTCGTCTGGTGAAACCGCGCCCCCGGATTGAGATTCTCGCGCAAGCCAGTCGATAGATCGTCGACAACCACCACCTCGTGGCCTTCGCGCACCAGAAGGTCTACCAGATGCGAGGCGATGAACCCCGCACCACCGGTTACCAGACATTTGGGTTTATTCATACCTCTATCAAACCGATCCGGTATGAGTTGAGTCAACCCTAATCCGGCCCCCGCCTCAGAGCCTGGTCGAACCGGCAATGGATCACTTGGAATCGGGGTCCCCACGCGGAAAGCCGGGCCCCTCGCCCGCCTTGATTCCGCGCCCGAATGACCCTAAGTTGAGGGTCTTTGGGGGACTGGGACACGAGCCCGCCCCCGCACCCCGCATGAGCGGGGCAGACCATCCAAACCGTCAACCGGAGTACAATCTTATGGCAACCACACCACAAGACGCGCTGACTGAGCTGAAGCAGAAGACGCGCGAGATATCGATCCTTCAAACCTGCGGCGCCCTGCTGGACTGGGACGAGCACACCTACATGCCGTCCAAGGGTTCGGAGTTCCGCGCCGAGCAATTGAGCTACATCGCCGGCCTGACCCATGGTCGGATGGTCGACCCGCGTATCGGCGAACTCATCGAGACCATCAAGGGCTCGGATATGATGGACGGCGGTCAGAGCGACGCCGCGGTCGTTGTCCGCGAGGTCGGCCGGGTCTACGATCGCGCCACCAAGATGCCGCAGAAGCTGGTCGAGGAAATCTCGAAGACCGCGTCGCTGGCGCAGAACGCCTGGCAGCAGGCCCGCGCCAAGGCCGACTACGCGCTCTTCAAACCCTGGCTCGCCAAAATGATCGATCTCAAGAAGCAGGAGGCCGAGGCGGTCGGGTACACCGACGACCCCTACAACGCCCTCCTCGATGATTTCGAACCGGGCGCGACGGTCGCGGAGACTGAAAAGACCCTGACCGAGCTGCGCAAGAACCTCGTCGTGCTCCTCGACAAGA
>DATKYL010000008.1:0-8761 GCA_035528515.1 Acidobacteriota bacterium
GATGACGTACCACGCCGCTAAGGGGGACGTACCGACGGAGAAGTGGGGCGGATGTATTATGAGCGGGGGTCCCTGCCGACCGCAGGGGACCCCGGGAGAGTCTTTCTCAGCAACCGACGACCGCTTTGAACTCAGCGCACAGAGCGTCCTTTGCCGCCTCAAGGAAGCGGGAATCGATGAGGCAGATCACCGCCGTGTTGGCGGCCGAGACCATCTCGATGTTAATCCCCTGCGCCGACAGGGTGCGGAACATGCGTCCGGCGACACCCGGCTCACGGTGCAACTCATCGGCGACAAGGCTGATCGCCACCACATCACCCTTTTCACTGACACTGCCCGCTTCAAGCTCGGTGCTCGCCTTCTGGAGGATTTTGGCGGCACGGGGTGCATCGCCGCGTCCGATGGTCAGGGAGATATCGCTATGTCCCGCCTCGGCGCCGGAGGCGGCCATCATGTGGACGCTGATTCCCTCGCTGCCGAGACGCTCGAAAAGTTCCGCGGCGGCGCCGGGACGATCGGGTACAGCGTGGATGGTAAACTTGCAGATTTCATCATCCGTTCGTAAGGCTATCTTCTTCATCAGTCGGCTCCCGGGCTGTACCTGTGAAATACGGCACACTTTCAGTAACATACTGTCGGCGGTTCGGCCAATCAAGCGGCACGGTGTGCAACGGCGCCCTTATTCGCACAAACGGGCGGGAAATCGCCGATCGGCGGGTGTCATGGGTCCCGTCATTCAATCGTCAAAACGTACGGCAGCTCGCACGCGGGCCCTTCCGAGTCAGCCGGACCGGCATGCCCAAGCGCCGAACGCGCCCAGCCGGCCAGTGAGCCGGAACCGGTCAGAATTCCCGGAAAAAACAGGCCGGAATCGAACAACTTCCACCCCGCCTTGGGCAGAACCTCCACGGCGACTTCACGCCCGGACGATATCCCGGCCATTCGGGCGGCTGTGGTGATCGCCGTGCGCAGGTCAGCGTAGCCGTCGATGAGCCCCAGATCACGCGCCGCTGACCCCGACCAGACACGTCCCCGGCCGATCGCGTCGACCGAGTCGGCGCTCAGGTCGCGCCCGTCCGCGACGACTCCCACGAATCGATCATACCCGCGTTGCATCTGGTCGCGCACGACCGCCCGCTCGTCGTCGTCGAAGGAGTGTGAGGTCCCGTAAAGGTCGGCGTAGCGTCCCCGGGTTGCGACCTCCCGGTCGAGACCGATCTTATCGTAGAGGCCGGACAGATCGAGCTTACCGTGGATAATACCGATCGATCCGGTCACGGTGTTCGGCAGAGCGTAGACCGAGTCGGCCGCACAGGCGATGTAGTACCCGCCCGACGCGGCCACATCGGCAAAGGAGACAACAATGGGTTTCTTACCCGCGGTCTCCGCCACGGCGCGCCGGATCTGATCGGAAGCGAACATCGATCCGCCGCCGGAGTTGACCCGCAGCACGATCGCCTTGACGCCACGATCCTGTCGGGCGTTACGGATCGCCTGGCTGACCGATTCGGCACCCATGACGTGGCCGGTGAGCCACTCGTCCCGATCGGTCCCGTCCGCGATCGACCCTTCCGCAAAGACAACCGCCACCCGTGGCGGCCGACCCCACTGGCGGCGGTGGTACTTGCGGCGTGCCAGCGCCTGCCCGTCGACGTTGCCGCTAACCCAACCGACGTGCGCCCGCACCAGCGCGTCGAGTTCGTCGGCATACCCAACCTGATCGATCAGACCCGCCTCGCATGCATCAACCGACACCCAGGGACCGTGGTCGATCCACGAGGCGACGGCGGCGGCGTCCACGTGACGCGACGCCGCGACCTCCTCCCTCACCTGCCGGTCGAAATCGTCGAGCAGCCGCCCGAGAGCTTCCCGGTGCGCCGGCGACATCGACGTCCGGGTCAGCAGATCCGACGCGGTCTTGTAGTCGCCGATGTGCTCCAAGTCCGCTTTGACGCCGAGCTTGTCGAGCAGGCGTCTGGCGAACGTGACCTCCGCGCGCAAGCCAAGGAAGTTGATCGTCGACACCGGGGGAACGACGATGAGATCCGCGGCGGTCGCGAGGTAATACTCACCGTTGCCGATCATGCCGTCGAGGTAGACGACGGTGTACTTGCCGGCGGCGCGCAGGCGCCCCATCGCGCGGCGCAGTTCGTCCAAACGCCCCCATCCCAGTTGCGGGTCGTCGATGGTGATCACCACAGCGCGCACGGCGGGATCGGTTTCAGCCCGACGCAGAAGGGTCACCCAGTCGAGGGTCGTGGCCGGATTCGGCCCCAGGAGAAGACGCGGCGGCTTCCGATCAGGAATGGCGCCGGACAATCGCAGGTGAACCACCTCGCGGCGGATGGTGGTGATCGGGCGATGCCGTTCCTGGTGCATCCCAACGTAGAAGACCCCGCCCTGGTAGTCACTGTGCGAATTGAATTCGGCGTGCGAACCGACAAAGAGACTGGTCAGGTTGACGCGGCCGCCGAGAAAGTAGTTCTCGTCCTCATCGATATCCGCATAGAGCGCCAGACCATCCATCATCTCAAACGCGGCCGCCAGATGATAGGTGCCGTCCTTAACCCGCTGTGATGTCAGCTGCCGCCAGTCGCTTCCGACCTTTAGCCTGCCGTCGAAGAGGCTCACCGCCGCCGAGTAGACGTACTCCGCGTCGGAACGTTGCCCGTCGATCTTCATCCGGTTGTGGTTGTCCGCCACCGCTGCCAGCGATAGCCAATCGTTCGGACGCCACAGCAGACTGTACGCCCAGAAGTGCGATCCATCCTGCTTCGGATCGTCGGAGGACCGCCACTGATAGGACCCTCCCAACATCACCGGCTTGTCCCGTCCGGTTGACAGACCGAGGGTGTACGCTCGGCCGTCGAGAACGTCGGGACCGGAACCGAGCCGTTCGACGCTCGCACCGACACGGTCGGAGGCGAAATACAGCGCGTCATCGCCTTCGAAGGATGAGTTGGTGTACGTATGATAGTAGGTGAATGCCCAACCGCGTTGCGTTCCGATGGCGGCCGCGTTGTAGCGTAGCGCAGCCGGCCCCTCGACCATGGCCGCCGGGGCAAACGGCACGAGCACATGATCGCGTTCGAACCTCTCACCTGCCTGAGCAACGGCCATACCGCTCAGAAGGACAACCGCGACGGTGACCATGATGCGGCCGGCGCGCGGGAGTCGGCTCGGTGGGAAAGACGACCGGGATATCCTACTGGTGGACGCCACGGGGTTCCCCCTTTCTGACGGCCGTTGACGAGCGCGGCCCGGTCGGGCGGCGCTCTACAGCCAATCGCTCGGCACGAATGCCGGCGAAATGAGTTTCGTTATCGGGGAGATTAAAATCACCCTGCCCCCCGACGGTGATGATAATGCGGTGTGCCCCTCAGTAGCGGCAACCGTTAATCAATTCAAACCGCTCAGTCGCCGCGAAAATCGATCGTACCGGCCCCGGAGATTTCGATGTCGATGATCCCCCGGCCCGAGCCGCAGACCCCTTCGAGCCGGCCCCGACCCAAAAGACCCGAGCGGGTCTGGATTTCCACGTTCTTCGTATGGATCGTTCCGCCCCTGCCAACCGCGAGGTTCAACCGTGCCGATAACTCCTGCGGCACCGAGATGAGCACGTCGGCATTGCTGTTCTGGATCTGAAGCTGTGCGTCGGCGAACTCGTCGATCGTGACGCGGAAGTGAGAGCCTTCGCCGATCAGACGCGAGGCCGATCCCACGAGCACCGCGTCCGTCAGAGTCAGCGGCGCGTACTCCGACTTCACCAGCACAGCGCCCGCCAACTCTTCGATCACGATCGCCCCATACTGATTCCCGAAGACCGCCGCCTTTTCCGCGGAGGCGATAATGCCCCGAGCCTCAAGCTTCGCATAACTCGTATGCGCGGTGATCTCGCCGCGCAGATTGGTCAATTCCATAGGTGTGTGCGTGCCCCCGACATCCGTCTTCTCGCTGACGTCCTCGAGGTTGATGCGACCGTACTCGGTACTGACCACCGCCGTGCGAAACGGACCGATCAGATCATAGTCGAAGTGGTGCGCCTTGATCGTCAAATCCCAGCCCTTCGGAATCACTATGGTGACGTCGCAACGCGCACTCCAGTCGGTGCCCTCCCACGGGGCATTCGTTGGCGTCTTGATGTCAAAACGCAGCACGTTGCCATCCGGCTCCAAACGCGTGGTGATTTCCTGGGCGAAGATGATGGCCGCCTCGATCGATTCGGTCTTCAGTACGCGGGCGATTTGGACGCGCACGGAATCGCCTGGTGCCGCGGTAATGACGACCTGGCCGCCGAGATTGGCCGGGCCGGTAATGTGGAGTCCCTTTAACCCCGCCCCCGGAAGACGGTTCACCGTCTCGGTCATATACCGCCCCCCGCCCAACCGGTGGACTTTCGGCGCCTGGGCGAACGACTGCAGCGGCACGGTCAAAACCGCCAGACAGACAAGCCCGACCGTCAACCACTGCGCCGACTTCCCGCACCGACGCCGGACATCGAATCGCATGATCGGGGAATTCCTCATCTCACCGCCAAGGTACGGTAAATCGCGTCCACAGTTGCAAGTGAATCCGGCAATGCGTCAGCCCCCGTTACCGTCAGTCCCGGCACAGCCGGTCGATCAGAATCGCGCCCGCAACGCCCGCGTTCAGCGACTCCACTCCCCGACGCAGCGGGAGACGAATCCGTCGGACGGGCACGTCGTCCCAGGCGCGATCCAACGGCCGGGTTTCTCCGCCCACAACCAGAAGCCAGCGTCGCAGGCGGTGGTCGGCGGGCAACGGGCTCCCCTCGTGCGCATCGGCGATCAGAACCGCCAGTCCCCGGTCCCGACTCCAGGAGCCGGCGGTGTGCGCCGGCACGCCTTCGTGAATCGGAATACGAAAGAGCGCACCCGCGCCGGCCCGCACCGTCTTCGGGTTGGTCAATTCGACCGCCTCCGGATGCGTGAAGATCTTGTCCACGCCCAGCCCGACCGCCGCCCGAATCAACGTGCCGAGGTTACCCGGGTCGGTGATCTGATCACAATAGAGAACACGTTTTGCGTCTCTGTCGGAATCATCCTCGGGATCAAACACCGGCGGCGTCCAGCGCACCACTGCTGCCACCCCCGCGGGATGAACTGTCTCGGTGAGCCGGGCGAATTCGGGCGCGCCGATACGGAAGGCGTCCCCATCCCAGACCGCACCGGCCTTGCCGAGAGCCGCTACCGCTTCTTTGCCGGCTGGACCGTCACACGCCAGGAGTGCCGTCACCGTCTGGCCCGATTGCAGGACGTCGGTGACGAGACGCACACCGGCAACGATGATCTCGCCCGCACGCGCCCGTCCCTTCTTGGTCGTCAGTTTCCGCCACGCGGTCACGCGTCGTTGCGACAGCGGCGGCCAGCAAGATCGATCGGACAGAGCACCCACACTTCCACAAAGCCCCCCGCGCCACCGCGGGGCAAGCAGTTTGTGAACGGTCACACCCCGGAGACGGGCGTGCCGGAAGACCCATTGAGCCAACAGAGATACGAGTCGGTGATTCGCGGGAAGAAGAGTTTCCTGCCGAGCCGCCCCTTCGCACGCCCTCTCCGAGCGCGCAACGAGATCCGCCGAGCCGGGCTCCCGTCCAAGCGCCGGCCGGGGCTTCAAGCCCTGTCAATCCTCCGTTCGGCCGATTGTGTATCGCGGTCTTATTTCGTTCCTTTGACGTATGCCCGCCCCCGCGCTGACCAGCCGCGAACTCTTCCGTGACGTCTGGCGTCTGGCCTGGCCGATCGCCGGCACAAACTTCCTTCTGCGCGGCACCGCCATTGTCGACACCGCCTTCGTGGGGCGTCTCAGCGCCACCGCACTGGCCGGACTCGGGATCGCCCAAGTGCCGCTGTTTCTGTCGATGGCGGTCATGCGCGGCCTGGGCATCGGCGCCCAAGTCCTGATCGCTTACCACACCGGCGCCAAGGAACCGGAACGCCGGCTCAAAGTGGCACGGGCGGTGGTGGTTCTCTCGACGGTCGTAGCGCTGCTGATCGCGGTCTTCCTTTGGTTTATCTCCCCCTCGCTCTGCCGCCTGATCGGCGCCGATGAACCGATGCTGGCCGAGTCGATGCGTTTCCTTTACGTCTACTACATCCTGTTTATCTTCTCCGGCCTCTTTTTCGTGTTCTCCGCCATCTTCCAAGGCGCCGGCGACGCCCGCACGCCGCTGTACACGACGCTCGGCGTCAATGTCATCCACGTCGTGGTCTCGTACGCGACGATCTTTGGGCATCTGGGGTCGCCGAAGCTGGGCGTTGTCGGCGCGGCGCTCGGTCTGGGCGTGTCGGAATTGGCGGGCACGGTGGTCCTGGCGATCCTTGCGGTGCGTCGCGGCCTGTGGCAACCGAGTTTCCGCGGTCTCTCGTTGGGCGCCACCCGCGCAGTCTGGCGGATCGGCGCACCAACCGTCGGCGAGCGCCTGCTCGTCAACGGCATGCAGGGCGCCTACTACCGACTGCTGACCGGCTTCGGCACCGCCGCGATCGCGGCCCACCGCATCGGCATCGATATGGAAGCCGTCGCTTTCCTCCCGGCGCTCGGTTTCGGACAGGCCGGGACCACCCTTGTCGGACAGCACCTCGGCGCCAATGATCCGGTCAGCGCCCGCCGCGCCGGCTGGATCACCACCTGGATCGCCGTCGCCTTCATGGGCACACTCGGACTCACCTACTACTTCTTCGCCGAACAGTGGATGCGCCTGTTCACCAATGACCCCGAGGTCATCGCCCTCGGGATCCGCTTCTGCAGAGTCGCGGCGTTCATCCAGGTGCCGCTCGCGTTTGCGCTCGTGCTGGCCGGTGCACTTCGCGGCGCCGGGGAGACGCGCTGGGTGATGGCGATACCGTTTCTGGGTGGCTGGATGATCCGCATCCCGCTCGGCTACCTCTTTGGATACGTGCTCGGCTTCGGTCTGATGGGTGTCTGGTGGATGATGCTGGTCGACTGGATTGTGCGCGGCGTTGTCATCACCGTGAAATTCTCCTTCATGAAGTTCCGGCTGGGGGAAAAAGTGCGTATTCCCCCCAAACCACCACCCGTTGTACCGACGCGGGAGTTAGGGTCATGACCGAAAAGAGACAACACGCCGCCTCGACCGCACCGGCGATGCCGGCGCATCAGGCGATCTACGACCTCGCCGAGACATACGACATCGCCTTTGATTTCCGTGATCTCGACGCGGAATGCAACGCGCTCGATGCAATCTGCGAGACGCACCGGGGCGCGAAGCCGGAATCGTTCTGCGACATCGCCTGCGGGCCGGGGTATCACTGCATCGCGTACGCCAAACGCGGCCTGCGCTCCTACGGCCTCGATCTCAATCCCACCATGCTCGACTACGCCCGCCGCAAGGCCGAACGCTCCGGGGCGGCGGTCAATTTCGTCCTGGCCGACATGCGGGATTTCTGTCTGGATGCGCCGGTTGATTGCGCGTTCTGCGCGATGTCATCGTTTCACTACCTGCTGACCAACGACGATATCATCCGTCATCTGCGTGCCGTCGCGCGCAACCTGACACCGGGCGGCCTCTATATCGTCGAGGCGAACCACCCGCGCGACGTTTTCCGGGTCGGGAAATCACTGAAGAACGTCTGGGAAGCGCAACGCGGCGACACGATCGTCCGCTCTCACTGGGGCTACGACGCGGATCCCTTCGACCCGATCACACAGACCACGCAAACACATGTCCACATCGAGGTCGAACGCGACGGCCACACCAGGAAATACGACGAGATCGAAGTCGACCGTTCCCTGACCTACCAGGAGTTCTCCACTCTGATCGCAATCGCCGACGTCTTCGACACACCGGCCTGGTTGGGCGTCCTCGACGTCAACCAGCCGTTCGACAACACGAAACAATCCATCCGCATGGTCCCGGTCCTCCGCCGGCGCTGACGAACGGTGACGCATCAACCTTACGCGGTAGATACCGTCTTGTCCGTCAAGTTTTAAGTCCTGCCATAAGCAGGATCAAAGGGTCGTTGTTGTTTGAGCACGGCTCGAGCGATGAGCAGTAACCGTCGCACGCTGGCGGCGGTCGGGTCCGACCCGAAGGAGTTGCGGCAGGTCGACCCAGTGATCGGCACCGTCCTCAAAACGATCTCGCTCGACCACATGGAGCAGATCATCGACCCCGAACTGGTCGAGGGCAAAATCCTGATCGGCGACCGTTTCTTAGGGTGCGTGACGATCATGGATCCGACCGGATGCGAGGAACCGCGTATGCAGTGTCTCGCCGGGCCGTTCCCCGCGTGCCTCGCCGCCGACGGGGAGCACGTCTGGCACGCCGACCGTTATGCGCCCGCGATCATCAAGAGCGACCTCGATGGACGATTACTCGACTGGGGCGGCAAACCATTCGGGATTCAGGGTATGACCTTCGACAATCGCTACCTCTGGACGCTCGACGGTGAGGCACGGCGCATCTGCGCGATTGAACGGGTGCACGCGTAGGGTGGGCTTCGCCCACCACGGATTCACGAGAGGCTTGCCGGAAGAAAGGTGGGCAGAGCCCACCCTACTCTGCTCGCGGAATCACGTGCCTGCCGGTTTCATGCATCCGCCGTATCACTCCGGTGACGGCGGCGGATGTTCTTCATCGATAAACTCCAGAATGTCACCCGGCTGGCAAACGAGCGCGCGGCAGATACCGTCGAGCGTGGAGAACCGGATCGCGCGCGCGTGATTTTGTTTGAGGACCGAGAGGTTGGCGAGGGTGACCCCGACGCGCTGCGATAAC
>DATKYL010000009.1:0-12941 GCA_035528515.1 Acidobacteriota bacterium
CGGCGCAAAGAGCTGGGAGCATCCTTCACGGGTGCGCAGGACCACGCGGCCGGACTCCTCGCCCAGTGTGAGGCGCTGGAGTTGGAGTGGCAGACGATGCGTCTCGCGGTCGACGAAGCCGAGCGAACGGCGCAGACCGCCGCCGATGCACTCGCGGAGGCCAACGCACGCGCGCAGGCGGAAGAATCGCAGAGGCTGCGCTGGGAGGACCGGCGCCGGCACCTCGATGACGATCGCGGTCGCATCCGCGTACGACGCGAACAATTGGACGCGCGCCTGGTCGAGACCGCAAGGCGCCTCGACGCATCGACCGCTGACCGGCAGGCCGCCCTGGATCGTCGTGAACAGGTACAGTCCCGGAGTGCCGAATTAGACGGCGCCTACGCACGGGCCAGGGAGGCCGCCGACCGTGCCGACGAGATCCTGCACCGCGCCGAACAGGAACGGACCGAATCGGAGCACGCCTACTTGAGAGCGGTTTCGGAAAGTGAAGCCGCTGCACGCCGTCAGGAAGAGGTGGAGCAGCATCGCGAAGACCTGCGTCGGCGACAGAGTCAGAACCGGGAAGCGATCGTCCGCGCCACCGATGCTATCACGCGTTTCGAAGGCGAGATCGCGGCGGCGGCCAGCGACCTCGAGCGCGCGCGGACCGCCCGCGACGCGGCGCAGAAGGCCGTGACCGAAGTCGAGACCGGGATCACCCGCACCGGGGAGGAAATCCGTCAGCGACACGAACGGCTCGCGGAATGGCGTGAGGGACGCGCCATGATGGCTTCCCTCATCGCTCGCGGTGAAGGTCTCGGACGCGCCGCCGCCGCCGTTCTCTCGGATACCGATCGCTGGAGCGGACGCGTCACGGCCTGGATCGATCGCCTGCACCCCGCGCCCGAATGGAGTGCGGCGGTGGAATCGGTGCTGGCCGACCGTACCGGCGCGCTGATGTGCCGCGATGCCGACGCCGCGCGCGAATTGGTCAACCACTTGATGCAGGGATCGCTGGGACCCGCCATCGTGTTTGATCCGTCGCTTCTGCACGGCGGTCATGACACGCGGCCGGCCGTCTCCGATCCGGCGTTTGTCGGCTGGCTCTCCGATCAGATCGATTGCAGTGATGAGGATAAGGCGTGGGTTCGGGCGCTCTTCGGCACGGTGGCGTTGGTGCGGACGGCGGACCAGGCACGTCGACTGTACGGCGCCCTGAACGGGGCGATCACCGTCGCCGCCGCCGACGGTGTCGTCATCACTCCTCCGGGCACGGTCAAAGCCGGATCCGAAGAGGGAGAACCGGTTGTCGGTCGGATCGACCGCCTCAAGGCATTCGATGAACGGATCACGAACGCAGAGATTACCCTGACCCAATCGGAGGAAAGCCTCCGTGTACTCATCGCGTCGCGTGCGGGCAAAAGCGCCGAGTTGGATGCTGCTGCGCGCGCCGTCGCATCGACTGAAGGCAGAGTCTCGCAGTCGAAACTCGCGCTGGAGGCGGAATCGGCGCGCCGGGACGAGTACCGCCGTCTCGATCAGGAGTGGACGGCGGGTCTGGATCAGTCGGCCGACTCCGGCGCCGGCCGCTCGACGGCCGGTTCGGAGACGGAATTGCGGCAGCGTCGCGACGAGACGGTCGCGCACGCGACAGAGACGGAGACGGCCGCTGCCGCCGCTGAAGAGGAGCTTAACCGGATTGCGGCCGGCGTGAATCAGGTCCGTGTCGAACTGGTCGAGGCACAGGCGGGGATCGACGCCGCCGAGGCCGAACGTCGCCGGTGTACCGAGATGCAGTCGGAGATTCGCGCCGAGACCGATGAACTGGTCGGCCGGCTGAACGAGATTGATGCCGAACTGCAGGAACTTCAGACACGTCTCGACGACGTTACGACGCGCGTCAAGGAGCTGAATGCGGAGTGTGAGCGGCGGGACGCGGACCGCGAGGCCGCCCGTACCGAGTTGACCGGCAGAAGGGAAGCGCTCGCCGGCGCGGAAGCCCGGCTGCGCGACGCGCGCCAGCGGCGCGATGAGGCCGAACGAAGGAGAGCCTCCGTCGAACTCGCCCGGTCCAAGATCATCGCCGAAGCCGACCAGTGGCGCCGGCACATTCTCGATGCGCATGAGGTCGATTTGGCGACCGCTGAAATCGAGGACCCGGACCTGACCGACGAGCAGTTGCAGGAAAGGGGCCAGGCCGCGCAACGCGCGATCGAACGCGTCGGACCCGTCAACCCGCTCGCGCTCGAAGAATGGGAACGGGAGAAAGAACGGCTCAGTTTCCTTGAAGCCCAGATCGGCGATCTGCAGGATGCGCGCAAGTCGCTTTCACAGACGATTGTTGAACTGAACGAAACGGCGGGACGTCGTTTCGTCGAGACGTTCGATGCGGCGCGCGTGTATTTCCAGGAAGTTTTCACCGAATTGTTTCGCGGCGGCGAGGCCGACGTGCGTCTGATCGACCCCGAACGCCCGCTTGAATCGCCGATCGAGATCTACGCGCGCCCGCGCGGAAAGAAGTTCATCGGCATCCGGCAACTCTCCGGCGGGGAGCGTGCCCTCACCGCCCTGGCGCTGCTGTTCGCCCTTTACCTGGTCAAGCCGAGCCCGTTTTGCATTCTCGACGAGGTCGATGCACCGCTGGACGACGCCAACTGCAACCGGTTTCTCCGGTTGTTGCATCGTTTCAAGAGCCGGACGCAATTCATCGTCGTCACTCATAACAAGCTGACGATGGACGCCGCCGAGATTCTCTACGGCGTCACGATGGAGAATCCCGGTATCTCGAAGATCGTTTCGGTTCGCCTGACGCGCTCCGAAGCGGGAGAACACGCGCAGTTGTCCGAGGCCGACATCGTCGCGGTGACGGATGACGCTCCTGTTGTCGCCTCGGCGCCGCGGGTGACTCCTGCCGTACCGCCGGAGAACTGACCGGCCGGCCACGTCCTCGTAGTGGTCTCCGGTTCTCTGCCGATAACCTGAAGCCCTGGAACCCCCTCCGGCATGCGCGCATTCTTTGAACGACTGAAACGCGGTCTGGGGAAGACGCAGCGGCGTCTGACCGACGGCATCCGGCAGACAATCGGCCTGAAACCCGCCGTCGCCGACGAACTTTTCGAGGAGATCGAGGCCGGACTCATCGGCGCCGATTGCGGCGTCGATTTGTCCGAAACACTCACTGCCCGCCTGCGTGAACGCGCCCGCGAGACCGGCGCCACCGCGTCGGAAGAAATCGTCGATCTGCTAAAGGAAGAACTGGTTGCTCTTTTCCGGAAAACGGAAGCGCCGCAGGCGCCCCCCGATGGGGCGCCTCCGCGCGTCACGATCTTCGTCGGCGTCAACGGCGCGGGCAAGACGACCTCGATCGGCAAGATCGGCTGCCGGTACACACGCGCCGGGCGAAAAGTCCTTTTCGCCGCCGCCGACACATTCCGGGCCGCGGCGGGCGAGCAGTTGCAGGTGTGGGCCGAACGGGCCGGTGCCGCGCTGGTGAACTCGACCCCGGGCGCCGACCCGGCCGCGGTGGCATTCGATGCGGTTACCGCCGCGCGGGCACGCGGTATCGACGAAGTCCTCATCGACACCGCCGGACGTCTCCAGTCCAAGACCAACCTCATGGCCGAACTAACGAAGATCAAACGGTCGGTCATGAAGGCGCGCGGCGACGGCGCAGAAAGTGCCGTGCGCTCCCTGCTGGTCATGGATGCGACGACCGGCCAGAACGGGCTCTCGCAGGCAGGTGAATTTGCCCGCGCCGTCGGACTCGACGGAATCGTGTTGACGAAACTCGACGGCACGGCGAAGGGCGGAATCGTCTTCGCCATTGTCGCCCAACTCGGGATTCCGGTCGAATGGGTCTGTGTTGGCGAGACACTCGACGATCTCGAGACATTCGACGCCGAGGAATTCGTCACGGCGCTCTTCGACTGATCGCCCGCTTCAGTCAGGTTGTCGAAGAGACCATGTATCGGGGTCAAAGCATACAGAGTCATGCTGAGCGAAGCGAAGCATCTGCTTCTTGTCCCCCGCGCGCGAGAGGCGGGTTTTTCAATCCGTGACAAGCGGCGCGAGTCAAGAGCCCGGCCCAAAACAGATAGAGTCATGCTGAGCGAAGCGAAGCATCTGCTTTTGATCCCCTTGCGCGAGAGGTGGATCTTCCAGTCCGCGACAACCGGCGCGAGTCGCGGCGAACCCTTAGACAACTTCCTTGATAACGTGCCCGGAGACACCCCGTGAAGATTCTCTTCGCCGCCGTTTGCCGTCCACAAGCACAGTGGGCGCAAAGCGCACTCGACCACTACGGGCGTTTCCTGAAAAAGTACGCGACCGCCGAGTGGCACTGGGTACGGGCCGTATCGCCGCGCGGACGCCAACCTGACGAGATCCGCCGTCTCGAAAGCGAGCGGCTGCTCGAAGCCGTGCATGACATCCGGGGATTCAAGATCCTCTGCGATCGCACCGGCAAAGCGCTCGACTCCGAGTCCTTCGCCCAACGCTGGCAGCGCGAGACCGATTGCCACGGCGGCCGCGCAATTGTCATCCTCGGCGGCGCCTGGGGCGTAGACCGCACCGTACACGACTGGGCCGACCTAATCTGGTCATTCGGCCCGCCGACCTATCCCCACGAACTCGCCCTCACCATCGCCATCGAACAGATCGCCCGCGCCCTCTCCATCCTGCGCGGCGATTCCTATCACAGGTAGAAGACTACTGGCAGTCATTGCGTGTGACACTGGCTTGGGGTGTGTTGAAAAAGGCCTGTTTCGCTTCTCGGAGGGGTGGCCCGGACGTTCGTCCGGGTTTCTCGAGACTCTCTCCCTGTCTGGACTATGATAAGATCCCGCCCGTGACAAGAGGGTGATCGACCGTTTGAAACGTCGCTGCTGATGCTGTCTCTTGGCAATACGAAACTCAGCCCCCGCGCGGCGTTGATCGAATCAACCTGCGCGGTGGACCACTCCGGCCGATAGCTGACGATGATCTCGTCTGACATGCATACGACATCACCCGTGGCCGTTGTGAAGCAGGGATTGGCGAACTCGATCTGGGGAAGTTGACGCAGATTGTCGAGAAAATCCTCCAGGTCAGTGACATCCGAGACTCGATACCGGTAGAAATCGGAGGCAATCGGTTCGGCGAGATCTGACAGGCCCAGTTGCGAAACGAGATTGACCATATCCTGCGGTACCAGATCGGAATAGGGCTCAGCTATCCGCAGGGTGATCAGAGTATCGTCGGCTGTCAACGGATAGGTCCCGCCTCCGCGGTAGTACTGGTAGTACTGAGCGGGGCAGACTACGGACAGGCATAACACAAGCACCCCGCAGCACAGACTGCAGACTAATGATCGATACATATTCAATCCTCCCGGGACCGGCTACGGCGCCGGTCCGATAGAAAGCCAGTACGGTAAATGCTGGAAGTCGTCGAAAAGTAGGTCGGTTATCTCGCGCCTGGCCACGTCGATGACGAAGACAGGGCCGGTTGAGTACCTGTTGTCTGAGGCAGCCACGTAAGCCTTCCGCCCATCAGGCGTAAACACGATCTCACGACCCGGCAGGGGCTTGGCAGGATCACTCGTGTAGCCGAACATCGAAATGCTGTCGGTGACCGCACCGGTGGCAGGATCGTGGATGAAGATGTAGCCCGCAATGATCGGCCAGTCCACGAAGCCTTTGTCCGTGCGCCACAACTGCTTGCCGTCCGGCGTGAAACGCAAATAGCCGAGAGGTGTCAGGATTCTCGTCTCCCAGATGAGTCGGCGTTCAGCGAGAGCATAGCAGAAGAGGACAGCTCCGTCTGGGGTATCGCCGAAGACGTAGACGCGCGTTCGATTCGGAGAGAGAGTGAACTTTCTGATGCCTATCTCTTGCTCCGGAAACGCATCGGCGAAATCCCAGCGATCATGTACACAGCGGCGGCGATAATCCCAGGCCAGAAGCTCGGTCCTGCTTTCATACCATTGAGGGTGGGTAATCAACTGCGTATAGAGCAGGCCGCGTTCAGTATCGAGCTCTAAGGGATCGCGCAGCAGGGGGTCCCCTGCGACCTTCACGGAGTCTGTCCGAAGAAGTTCAAAGTCAGGATATGAGACATACGAGATGCAGCCGTCCCCCACGCCGAGGATCAACGCCTCCTCGAGCACGAGTGCATTGTACGTGCCGCAGCCGGGCAACTCGGTTACGAGCGACAAATCGGCTGCATTGAAGACTTCAGTCGGCGCCGAAACCCGCTGCACAAGCAAGTACTTGCCATCCGCGGTGGCTAGGGGTATGGACGTAAGGAAGAGGCGTGCGTCCGTACTGTCAACGATCGAGTCACGTCCGATGTCCACGGCAAAAACGCGCGTGCTACTACCCTCGACACCCACATAGAGACGATAATTCAGCGGCACTGGCTCCGTTCCCCGCTCGGTCGCGCATGCCAGAGCCAAGCACAAGGCCGCGAGACCGATGCAACCCAGCGTCCGAAAGATGATTGTCCAGGTCCGATCCATCACATGTCCTCCCTGAATCGGCCCTCCACGGGCCTTCCATTGTATTCCTATTGCGTACCTCCTTTCAGAACATTGCGGTTTCGGACGTTTCTCGCCAGCAGTTCCTTACCACGGTGGTCCGCGCGGTGGAGTATGGTCCGTTTTCACCGGCACCTCACCTCCTCCCGGGCATACTAACCCCACGCCCGAAATGGGCTGCGCTTGAGCCGTTGCAGCCGAGGGCGGCTGTGCCACAACTCTCCCAGAGTTCCTGCCGTACAGCCGAGGGCGGCTGTGCCACATTTCGCGCAGAGCGCCTGCCGTACAGCCACGGGCGGGCTGTGTGAGAGTCCCAGCCGGCAGTGCGATGACGTGGATCAGAAGGTGGAATGAGGGTCCGTGGTGCTCGTTACAGACCCCCCTGCGAGATGGCCGTCACACGCTTCTTCTGAAACCACGCGGTTCCTTTGAGACGCCATGTGTTCAGGCCGTAGGGCAGGAGCCCTGAGCCGTAACCGAGGAGATTGCCCAGACCCCTCACGGGAATGCTACAAAGCGCGCCGGGCTCCTGCCCTACCATCTGAGCTACTCATATTGTCGTGTTGTGATCGTTACATCCCCGCCGGCGAAGCCGCCGTCACCCGCCGCTTCTGTAACCGAGCGGCTCTCTTGAGGCGCCACGTGTTGAGAATGGCGAGCACCAGAATCACCACGCCGGCGATGTTGAAATATGAAAGATGCTCGTGCAGTTCGGGATCGGCGATGCGCGGCGCCCAGTTGAAATCGCCGAAGAATGTGTTGACGAGTATGCCGATGATCAGACTGGTCAGAATCACGCTCGTCAGATAGACGACTGCGGTGCGGCGGCCCAGCTCGCGGCCGATCACGGTCAATGACATGATGTTGGTCGCCGGTCCCACGAGCAGAAACACTAAGGCCGCCCCCGGCGCCATTCCCTTTGCCAGCAACACCGCCGCAATTGGCGTTGAAGCCGAGGCGCAGATGTACATCGGGACGCCGGCCACAATCGCAATGGCCATCTGCGCGGCACCCGATGCGCCGGTGAACAAATCCTTAGGCAGGAACGCGGCCATCACACCCGAGAGCACCAGGCCCAAAACGATCCAGTTGGCGATCTCCGGAAAGAAATCGTTGACGACGTAACGCGCCGACGAGCGCAAACGCGCCCACCAGGAATGCGGCGTCGGACAATCCGCGTCGCCGCAAACAGCGCAGGCAGCACGCGCGTTGATGCGTGCCTCATCATCGGGTGTGCCGAATCGATCGACGGCCAACCCCGTCGTGATTGCCGAAATCGCCGCAGCCAGCGGCCGGAGAATTGTCATCAGGGGATTGATGAGCGCGTATGTGACCGCAATCGAGTCGAGGCCGGTCTCGGGCGTCGAGACCAGAAACGAAACCGTGGCTCCCTTAGAAGCCCCCTGTTTCTTCAGGGAGAGAGCGGTGGGGAGGACGCCGCACGAACAGAGGGGAAGAGGTATTCCCGCCAAAGCCGCCTTGATCGTCGATCCCCACCCTGGCTTCCCCAGAACCCGTTGAATCTTGTCCTTGGGGAAGGCGGCGAAGACAACGATCGCCGCCATCAGGCCGACCACGATGTACGGCGCCATCTCGAGGCCCAGATACCAGGTCTCGCGTGCGACGCCAATCAGCCAATCAGTCACGGTAACGTCCTATGACCACACTCGGCTTACGCAGGATTTCACAGCCTCATTTGCACGAATGCGCAAATGACAGGGCGTTCGCCTAAGGCACTTCATGACAACATCTTACGCGCCAATAGGGATTGTCTCCGTGACGGATGAACGGTCGCTGGTAAGACTTAAGGTCAATCACCGTGCCGGATGTGCTCGAGCCCGAGGTTGAAGAGAGAACGGACATGATCATCATCGATCGAATAGTAGGCCATTTTCCCGTCACGACGGAATCGGACGACCCGTTGGGCGCGTAGCGTGCGGAGTTGGTGCGAAACCGCCGACACGCTGATGCCAAGGACCTGGGCGATATCGCAGACGCAGAGTTCCGATGAGAGCAGGGCATGCAGGATCCGGATGCGGGTCGGGTGGCCGACGCACTGGAAAATAGAGGAGAGGCGTTCGATCAGATCGTCGCCCGGCATCTCTCCACGGGCTGTGGCTACCCGCTCCGGGTGGAAGAGTTCGACCTCGCAAACATCGCCTACGTTCTCTTGCTCTTGCGGAATCGGGGAAGTGTGTTCATCGGGCATGGGCGGATACCCTCCTTCAGACAGGTTAAGATAGAGACTGGGAGGCGGCTCGGCAACGAGTGATAGCCGCCGCCGGCGTTTTTTGCTCCGCTTTCATTGACTCCGGGTACGGTGGTATGTATAACCAGCTGATGAAGAACTCTCCGCTTCGCGGGTTGATCAGAGCGACACGCGCCGTCTCGCGCCTGCGTATCCCCTCAGGCGGCGTAATCGTTGCTCTTGCTTTCCCTCTGCTGATGGCCGGCCATAGCTCGGCCGCCGAAGTTGCCGAGCCGATGGAAGTCGTGACCGCCTATCTGGATGCCGTAACCGCGGGAGACTGGGACCGGGCGGAGTCGCTCTGGGTTCCGCATGTGCCGGCGATGTCGCGACGACTGGGGATACGTTACCGCAGCGTGACGGCCAAGTATGACTGCGCCTCGCCTGTGTATCGTGTCCGCGAAGCGATCCGTGACGGCCTGGTCCGCGTCGCGGTCAACCCGCCCCAGTCGCGGGAATCATTCCTCGAAGTCCCGGTTCAGTTGACCGCTGCCGACGGAGAGACCATCACGCCCTACTACGTCGTACCATTCGGGGACGGCTGGCGTCTGGCATCCCGTCTCGACGTGCTCACCCGAGGCTGGACGGTATGGCAGACACGGTTCGCCGCTGTTCATTGCCGCGACAGCGCGCTGGTCAATGATCACGCGCTGAGTGAGATCGACCGCTTCGTCGATTCGGTGGGGCGTCGCCTTCGTGTGCCGGACGAACGGATGACGCTTCTTGCGGAGAAGAAGATCGACTACCACCTCGGTCATCCTCTGGACGTGGAGCGCTTGACCGGGTTCGCGACACCCGGGCTGACCGATCTGCCGTCCGACGCCGTGATCAGCAGCTACCTGCCGCATTATCACGAGCTCGTTCATCTCCTCGTCAACTTCGCGCTGGAGGAGGCGGGTCTGTACACGTTGCCCTGCCTGCAGGAGGGGCTGGCGGTCTGCTGGGGGGGACGATGGGGGAAATCGCCGGAGGTCATGCTGCAGCTCGGGGCTTTCGTCATCGCAAACGAACTGGCGGCGGTCGACGACGTGCTCACGTATCAGGGTTTCCACGGATCGGGTTTGCCCTCCGACCTCAGCTACGCTGTGTCCGGCATCCTCGTCCGATCGCTTGTGGAGACAATGGGCGTCGATCAGTTCCTGCGACTATCCGAGCGGTTTTCGGGGAGCAACGACGCCGTCCGTGCCGTGACCGCCGATTCGGTCCGCATGGCCGTGCGAGAAATCACCGGCACGCCGTGGTCCGATGTTATCGCGCGGTGCCACTCGATCGCGTCGGCGCACGCATCCAGCGGCGTCGACCCCGGTGGCCCCGCCGTGCCGGAAACCGTACACCTCGCGTCACGTTCCGAATCGCTGGTGGGAGCGATCGGTCGGACCGACTCGGCCCACATCTTCGAGATCGACGCACGCGGCGCGGCGCCGACCGGGGCGATTCTCTTCGGCTGTGCCGCTGACGCCCCCCGAGCGGCCTATCAGAGCCGTCTCTTCGCGCAACACGTGCCGGGGGAGACCTACCGCGGCGAGCGTCTCGGTCTGGTGTTCGATACGGTCGAAGTCGGATTGTACGACTACCGCACCGACAACCTGCTCGGCAAGTTCGCGGCTGGATTCTCTCTCGCGCCCGGAATCTGGAATCCTGATACCCGCAGGGTCCGATTTTCTGTCAGCCGTTTCTTGTTGCCGGACTCTGTATGGCAGGGTGCCGTCCTGCTCATTCCCCGTTAGAACCGACGCCGAGCGGTAGAATCCCCCGGGGAGGACCGTGCGGTGCGCCCGCCGGTCGTCCAGCGCAGACCTATCTCCCTTGACACAGCCTGGCTTCTGAGGTAGTATCGCAGGTTGACGTTGTCACGGAGGATGAGGAGGAGGAATGATGCGGAGAGTTTTGGCGGTTGCTGTCGGGTTGGCGCTGTTCGCGTGTGCCCAACCGGAGGTCGCGCAGGTTGAGCGACACCAGTTCTTCACGGATGCGGTGTATATCCCCGACATCGAGACATTCATGCAGATCGGGGGGAGCTACGGTCCTCAGGTGTCGCGCGACGGCACGGTACGGTGCTTCAAGTCCAACACGTCGGGGGTCAATCAAGTCTACCTCATGGACGGTGGCTGGCCCGTACAGATCACCTTCTTCACCGACGGGATCGACGAATATGCTCTTTCCCACGACGGCGGTTGGGCGGTCGTCGAGGCGGCCACCGGCGGCTCAGAGCAGACCAACCTGCACTTGGTTGAGATTGCCACCGGCCGCACGGAGCCTCTGACTGACTTGGAGGATGTGCAGATCTCAGGTGTCTTCTGGTCCGACGACGACACCCGGATTTACTACCGTTCCAACGAGGTCAACAAGACCGACTTCCACGCCTATGAAATGACGGTGGCCACGCGCAAAGCCAAACCGGTATTCGTGCAGGAAGGATATAACGGACCCTGGCTGATCTCCGGCAACGGGCAGAAGCTGATCACCTATCGCTACAACTCGAATGTCGACAACGACCTCTTCCTGGTGAACTTGGCCGATGGATCGTCTGAAAACCTGACCGCGCATGAGGGCACTGCGTTGTATGACGCCGGGGGATTCTCCGCCGACGGAGCGACGCTATATATCGCATCGAACGCCAACCCCGACGGCATCATGCGCCGCGCGACGCTCGATCTGGCCTCCAAAGGGATCGCCTTCCTCGACGAAGGAACCGTCTGGGAAGTCGAGAAGATCAGCGTCTCAGAAGACGGCAAGACGATGATGTGGATCGTCAACGAGGAAGGCTACGGGCGGCTGAAGCTGTACGATCTTGCGGCCGGCAGGGAACTGCCCAGCCCGCCCCTCGACGGGATCATCGATTATCCGGCCTGGGACGGCGCGAACGCCGTCGTCTTCGAGTATGCCAGTCCGGCCAACCCGTCGGATTGCTGGCGCTGGGATTTCCGCACGCAAAAACTCGAGAAGTGGACGACCGCAGTGAATGCGGGCATCGACAAGGCGATTTTCGTCGAACCGGAGTTGGTCCGATTCAAGAGTTTCGACGACATGGAAATCAGCGCCTTCATGTACCTCCCCAAAGGCGCGAAAAAGGGCGACAAGATCCCGTTCATCGTCTACGCCCACGGCGGACCCGAGTCGCAATTCCGGCCGTACTTCATCCGCAACTTCCAGTATTTCGTGCTGAACGGATTCGGCGTCATGGCGGTCAATCCGCGCGGTTCTTCCGGGTACGGCAAGGAATTCCAGGATATGGACAACTACAAGAACCGCCACAAATCGGTCAGCGATTACGAGTACGCGACGCGCTGGCTGATCGCCGAAGGGTACGCCCATCCCGATAAGATCGGCGTGACCGGCGGCTCGTACGGCGGCTACATGACCCTGGCATGCCTGACGGCAAATCCCGACCTGTATGCGGCGGGATGCGACCAAGTCGGCATCGCAAATTTCTACACCTTCCTGATGAACACCAAGCCGTACCGGCGGGCACTGCGTGAATCGGAGTACGGTCCGTTGACCGACAGCGCGTTTCTGATGGAGATCTCGCCGATCACGCAGGTCGACAAGGTCAAGGCGCCGCTTCTGATCATCCACGGCGAGAACGATCCCCGCGTACCGGTCGGCGAGGCGCGCCAGATGGCACGGGCCATCGCCCGGCGCGGCGGGATTGTCGATACGCTGATATTCCCCGACGAGGGGCACGGCATCGCCAAGCGCGCCAATACACTGGTCGCCTACCGGCGGATTGTCGATTTCTTTAAGGAGCACCTCAAGGATTAGGGTGCTGCGGGGGTGCCACGGTACCCCGTCCGAGGCCGGCGTAACTCAGTTGGTAGAGTAGCTGATTTGTAATCAGCCTGTCGGGGGTTCAAGTCCTCTCGCCGGCTTGATCGGACCCGGGAAAGAGGTTGACACCGGCTGCCGACGATGTAAAATGAGCAATTCGGCCGGCCACCTTCCCCAGGTGGCCGGCCCAAAGAACACGGAGAGGTACCCAAGCGGCCAAAGGGAACAGACTGTAAATCTGTCGGCAGACGACTTCGGAGGTTCGAATCCTCCCCTCTCCACCATTTTCTGATCAATTGCTCAGGAATTTCTCAAGAATAGACCCGGCGGATGTCTCCACCCACCGGGTCGCTTTAGCTCCTACAGATGTGGCCTCGCCGGCTAACGCTCCACCATGATCTCCTGCGTTTCCTCATAGTCTCCGGCGAT
>DATKYL010000010.1:0-3104 GCA_035528515.1 Acidobacteriota bacterium
GCCCAGACCGTCATCGCGACGCTCGCAGTTCCCGACACCGACGATCAACGTCCGCGTGACGTCGTCGAGTCTGTCTTGGGGCTGCTTTTTCTCCACCCGATCGCCTCACTGACGGTCAATTCGGAGTTTGAGAAAATGCGCTGAACATGAGATACACGGGTCGTAGTTGCGAATCGCCTGCTCGCACTGCCAGGTGAGCTTATCATCGGGAAGATCGAGATGGGAGTTCACAAACTGCCGTAGATCGCTCTCGATTGACGCCTGATTCTGCGAGGTGGGCGGCACGATGCGGGCATCGCGAATAATACCTTCGTTGTCGAGGCGGTAGCGGTGGTAAAGTATGCCGCGCGGGGCCTCCGTGATCGCGTATCCGCTCGCCGCCTGCGGTGTCACCGTCACGGCCGCCTGGTCCGGCTCCTCATACGTGTCGATCAGTCGTAATGCTTCCTCACAAGCGAAGACCACTTCGATCGCGCGGACGATGATGCTCTTAAATGGATTCCGACAGACCTTGCCCAGACCCGATTCCGTCGCCGTCTGACGTGCCAACGGCGTCAGGCGGTCGAAGTTCAGCGCGTACCGTGCCATGGGTCCCGTGACGTACGCTCCCCGGGCCAGCAGCCGGGAATGCAGCGCCGTCGAGTGCGCCACGTGTTCTTCGGCAAAGTGGCGGTTGTACTCGCGCATGGCGATGTCGAGACCCTTGTTGGACGCCAGACGACCCTCGTTCAGGGGGTATTCATCGGGGTGGCGGAGGGACACGAACTCATAGTCTTGCTCGAAGTCAGGGAACGGGAATGTGGACACCAGCCGGACGGTCTCGACCGCGGCATCTCGCGCCCACGCCAGTCGTTCATTCAGGGCCTGCAACTCCCGCCGCGCCGGGACCCTCCAGAAACCGCCGACGCGCGCGTTGATCGGATGAATTTCCCGCCCGCCGAGAAGCGCCACGATCTCATTGCCGATCTTCTTCAACTTCAGTGCCCGCTGGACAATCTCCGGGTGGTCCTTGGCCATCTGAATGACGTCCTGGTAGCCGAGGAAATCCGGCGCGTGCAACATGTAGATGTGCAGCGTATGGCTCTCAATCCACTCACCGCAATAAAACAGGCGGCGCAAACGGCGGACCGCGTCGTCGATGGTGACGCCGAAGGCGTCCTCCATCGCGTGCACCGCGCTCATCTGATAGGCGACGGGACAAATGCCGCAGATGCGGGCGGTGATGTCGGGGGCTTCGTGATAGGTGCGTCCCCGAAGAAGCGCCTCGAAGAGTCGGGGTGGCTCGAATATCTTCAGTCGGGTATCGACGACCTGGCCATCCTGCACCTTGATATGGAGAGCGCCCTCGCCCTCCACTCGCGTCAGCAGATCGACTTTGATGGTCCTACGGCTCATGAATCTCGCTCTCCTTGCGGAAGGGATCGGCGTAGGCGTTGAAGCTGCGGAAGGCCCGGACAATCTCCTCGCGCGCCAGCCCGTGGTGGCTCCACCACGAGGCCAAAGAGGCGGTGTTGGCGGTCTCCTGCGGGCCGAAACAGCCGTAGCAGCCGCGGGAGTAGGCGGGGCAGAGTGCCCCGCACCCCGCGTGGGTGACCGGGCCGAGACATACGGCACCCCGGGTCACGGCGACACAGACCGTTCCCCGCCGTTTGCATTCGATGCAGACGCTGTGCGCGGGGGTGTTGGGCCGGCGATCGTTGAGAAAAGCGCTGATGACCTCGAGCAACTGATATTTGTTGACCGGGCAGCCACGCAACTCGAAGTCGACATGAACGTGATCGGCGATCGCCGTTGATTTATTGAGTGTCTCAATATATTCCGGCCGCGCGTACACGATCGCCACCAGTTCACGGACATCCTTGAAATTCCGCAGCGCCTGAATGCCGCCCGAGGTGGCGCAGGCACCGATCGTCACCAGGTACTTCGAGGCACGACGGACGCGATGAATACGCTCGGCGTCATGAGGCGTTGTAATCGAACCCTCGACCAGGGACAGATCATAGGGGCCTTTTGCCAGGGTGCGCGAAGCCTCCGGGAAATAGGCGATGTCGATCGCTCCCGCGACCGCCAACAGTTCATCCTCGCAATCCAGCAGGCTCAATTGGCAACCGTCGCAGGAGGCGAACTTCCAGACGGCCAGGTTGGGCTTTCGTTGCCGGCGCGCGGTCATTTCAGATCTCCCGTGTCACCAGCAGGTGATGGATATGATCGTAACGGAACACGGGGCCATCCTTACAGATGAACGTCGGGCCGTACTGGCAATGGCCGCAGAATCCCACCGCACATTTCATGTTGCGCTCCATCGAGAGGTAGATTCGTTCGCGCGGGACGCCGCAATCCGCCAATTCCTCGGCGGCGAATCGCATCATCAGTTCAGGGCCGCATGTCAACGCCATCGTGTTCGCGGGATCGAACGGCGCCCGCGGAATCAGGGTCGTGACCACACCCACATCACCACGCCACGATGTCGGAGCGTGGTCCACGGTCACGCCGACGTGGAGATCAAGCCGGGCGCGCCACTCGCCCAACTCCCGACGGAAGAGAATGTCATCGGGCGTCCGCGCGCCATACAGCAGGCTGACGTTTCGGTATTCCTTGCGGGCCGCCAGAATGTGGTACAGTGCCGGACGCAGGGGCGCCAGCCCGATGCCCCCGGCGATGAGCAGAACGTCGTGTCTCACAGCCGCGGCGACCGGCCACGCGCTTCCGAACGGACCCCGGACCCCCAGCATGTCGCCACGCTGGAGACGACCCAGAGCGTGCGTGACGATCCCCGCCCGGCGGATCGTGTGCCAGAGACGCGCGGGGTTGCCCGGATCGGCGGAAATGGAGATCGCCGCCTCACCGGTTCCGAATGCATACAGCATGTTGAACTGCCCCGGCGCGAAACTCCCGATCGACCATCCGTCGACCGGACTCATCCGCAGGGAGAACGTATCGTGCGTCTCCCGACGCACCTGCTCCACCCGATAGCGCAAGGGGCGCATCGGATCGGCGGGTCGGGGTCCAACGACCGCTGATTCAGCGACGGGTACCATAGACATCCAGCAACTGCAACCGGGTGGCGTGAAGACGCCGTTCCATGAGGTGAGCAAATCGCTTCA
>DATKYL010000011.1:0-12424 GCA_035528515.1 Acidobacteriota bacterium
TCGCCCACCCGGTGCAAACAACGTCTCAGTCGAGAATGGGCCTGCAGCGTGACAAGAGATTAGCCCAGGGCGTAAGCCCTGGGATCAGAGGACAACCCAGAGGACCAAGCCCCGGAGGGGCGAAACAGACCTTTTTCAACAGGCCCGGACGTCAGGGCCACCGGCCGAGAGCCGGGATTCTCGCGGTCATTGACGGGATTGCGCTACGGTGCACCAAAGCTGTCGGGCAATTTCCCGCGGTAGAACTGTGGGGTACGCGGCTCTTGGTCGAGATTCACCTCCAGCGCGGCATTTTGAATTGACAACGGGGAGGGATTAGTATACAGTTGAGACTAAGAAGGAGATCGCGCAGTGTGGCATAAGTCCCTCGTACCCCTGTGGTGTCCGGCGCTCGTGGTGGCTGCGTGCCTGACGTTCTCAGGGGCCGCCTGTGTTCGTCGCTCGATCGAACCAACCCCCTCCTCCACCCTGATTGAGAACGTATTTTTGAATGACGGGAGCTCTCTCTATGTGCACCACGATGGGGCAGATGGAATGGAATGCATCTTCAGTTCGACCGATGGCGCAGCGATCCAGTCCTTCGTCCCTTCACCTTCCGGCGACATCGTATACCTGGTTCTGACCCGCAGGGATGAACACACTGGACAGCGTGAGTCGACAGTCTCACGATTAGCCGGCAACGGGGCGCACACGGAACTTCTGAGTTCCTCAAGCTGCATCGACTGTGACGGTGGGAGCGTCATCGGGGACATCCACCTGTCTCCCGACGAGCGTTTTCTTGCGTTGGACGTCTATCTATATGAAGGATGCGCGGTCGCCATCTGGGATTTGGATCGGCGGACGTTTGTCAGTCTCGATGGCGGGCCAAACGTGGATTATGAATCGTTCTTGGTGTGGCACCCCGACAGGGACGCATTGTTCGCCAGCGCCTTTGACTGCCTCATTGAGTACGACATTGAACTCGGAACCCGGAGATTTCTCTCGTCGCCCAACATCCGCGACTACGTTACGGAGGCAGAACTCCTGGAACAGGGATATCTGGGGGAGCGGGTGGACTATGAACCTCTGATCGGCGAGAAACGGCCTTCGGCGGTCAGTTGGCATCCCGGAGGATGGCACTTTACGTTCGAGCGGGACGGCGATCTTTACGTCCTAAACCTGGCGGACTCGACCGAAGAACTCTTGCATGACTTCGAGGATGGAGCCAAGCGAGCGTATCGCACTCGTTACCGCATCCTCTGGAATGAGGGAGCGGCCGTGCCTGATGACCCTCCAGAGTATGGCGATGCCGATCTTATCGTGAGAATCGACTCAACATGGCTCGGCACCCTCACCCCCTTGAATGACAGCATCGTGTATGACTTCGGAATGAAGCAATCCATCTCGTACTTTCAACCAAGCTGGAACAACCGTATTGCCTATCCGAACTATTTCTTCCGCGAAACGCTGTCCGTTGAAAAGATCCACGTTGCCGAAATGGATTTCTTCTTCAGGACCTACGCCATGCGCCTGACCCCCGGGTTCTGGTACCTGCTCGGAAGATACAAGTCGAATCGCATAACTGATGAGGAACTTGCCGCAGAGTATGCGGCGCTCGTTGAGGACTATGCTGATGATCTGCATCTCTTCCGCGGTATCAAGTATCCGGAGGTCTTGCGGGACAGAAAAGAACTCTATCAGGAACTTGTGTCGCGCGATTATCGATTTGAGAGAAGTCTGGCCGAATACGTCAGCGAGAATGACCTGGTTGCTTTGTCCGATTCGGTATTTGTGCTTCTTCAGGGCCAAAGCGAAGAGGAAATAGACTCAGTTCTCGCGATCCTGAGCGACCCCGACTCGGGGCGACGAGAAAGACTGGTGTCATTTTACCAAGAGATGAGCAATCGCTTCCTAAATTACTACGGGAACGTCATCGCCAACGATCTGAAAGTGCTGAAGGAGCAACTTCGGATTGATGAGATCTGGGAGTAGTCCGTATTTCCAGCTTCCTCGATCTCAGTGTGGTTACACTATGATGCCGCGACGCAGTTGAGGACTTCTCACAGTAGAAGGACGTGTTGAAGAGGACCTGTTTCGCCCCTCCGGGGCTCTGATTCACGCCGCGATCTCGAATCCCACGGCTTACGCCGTGGGCTAATCCCCTACCACAGAGCGCTTCTGTTCTCGACCGGGATGTGGTCTGCGCTGACATGGCCACCTCGTCCATCATCCGCCCGGGTTTTTCAACACACCCTAGGACTGTTGGGCACCCGCCCACGGACGGATGTCCCGGAATCGAACAAGTCGACCGGCGTCCTCGTCCCATAGTGCCAGGCGCACGCAACGGAGGCTGCTGGTCATTGTCAGACGGGTTGGATTCTGGAGGAATGCGTTTGCGCGCATGCATTCGTGGAGCCGGTAGTTTGGTATCCGACTGGAGAGATGATGAACGTGGTGGACGCCGATGTTCCCGGTAAACCAGTTGAGGATTCCGGGAAGGTCGTAGTAGGAACTGCCCTGAAGACAGGCGTCATGATAATCCCAGGATTCCTGGCGCCGCCAGTAAGTGTTTTCGAACTGGTGCTGGATGTAAAACAGCCAGACACCTGCCGAACCAGCCAGGAGCGTGATCGGCAGCTGGACCTTCAGGAACGCCGTCAGACCAATCGTCGAGATCATAAGAGTGACGACGGCGGCGATCGCCAGATTCGTCCACAGGACACTGCTCCATTCGCGCTTCCACGAGAGCGGCAGATCGAGAGGCGTTCGTTGCTTCAAGATGAAGACGTACGCCGGGCCGATTCCGAAGAGAACCAGGGGGTGACGGTACAGGCGGTAGAGTAACCGGCGCATGCGCGGCAAGGCGACGTACTCCGCGACGGTGAGGGTCGTGATGTCACCCATTTCACGACGGTCCAGATTCCCGGATGTGGCGTGATGGACCGCGTGGGTACGGCGCCAGTAGTCATAGGGGGTCACGGTCAAAACCCCGATGACAAAACCAATGGCGTTGGCGGCCGCCTGTCGCGGCAGAAACGCTCCGTGTCCGCAGTCGTGCTGGATGATGAACAGACGGACCAGGAATCCCACAGTGGGAACCGCCAGCAGCAGAGTGATCCAATATGGATACTCCAATGAGCGGAGCATGACATACCAGAGAAGGGCAAACGGAATCGCCGAGTTCAGCAGTTGAAAAACACTGCGGCGAACATCCGGCTTCGCGTAAGAACTCAGAGACTCACGCGGGGCCACGGCGTCTGTAGGGGGCTCGGTCGGCGGCAAGAGATGGCTCCTCTCATCGGCCGGTTACCTGCAGTTGCCCTCTATTCCCACTCCGTGTTCAGCGCCTGAAATTTCGGGCAGCGGCGCGTGGGCGGCGACCATAGCCGGGACTCGCAGGTTCTGTCTCCGGAGACTCCTCGACTGGCCGTGCTGTCGATGCCCGCTTCGTGGTGGTCCGGGATTGTGCCCGTGCCATCCCCGACTTGCCTCGACTGTACTGCGTGCCGGTGTTCGTCCGGCCTTGCCCCCGAAAACTCCGGCCGCCGTTGGTCGGACGATCACGAAGGCTGTCGGTCTTCGCCGCACGCGCGGCGTTGTAGTTGAAACCGTCCAGTTCCAGACGCGGCAGGCGGGTCCCGAGTGCCTTCTCGATGGCCCGGAGGTCTTGTTCTTCATCGGCGGAGACAAAGGTGAACGCGTCTCCGGTCAGCTCCGCACGTGCGGTGCGCCCGACGCGATGAATGTAGCTGTCCGGCACATTGGGCACGTCGAAGTTCACGACGTGCGAGAGAGCCTCGATGTCGATACCCCGCGCCGCGATGTCGGTCGCCACGAGAACCTGATACAGCCCCCGCTTGAATCCGGCGAGCGCTTCGGTGCGCTGATTCTGGCTCCGGTTGCCGTGGATCCGTTCGCAGGCCACACCGCTGTTCTGGAGGAACTTCGCCAGACGATTGGCGCGATGCTTGGTGCGTGTGAAGACCAGGGCCGTGCGAATCGATCCCCGGCTGAGCAGTTCGAGAAGCAGCGCGGATTTCAAGTCGCCTCGTGCCGGATAGACCGTCTGGGTGATTCCCACGGCCGGCGCGGGAGCGCGGTCCACGTTGACCGCAACCGGACGGTTCAGCATCACCTTAGCCAAGGCGACGATCGGTGGCGGGAGTGTCGCTGAGAAGAAGAGCGTCTGGCGCGGTTTGGGCAGGTGGTTGAGCACACGACGAATGTCGGGCAGAAAACCCATGTCGAGCATCCGGTCGGCCTCGTCTAAGACGAGGATCTCCAATCCGGACAGCTTTGCATACGGATACTGGAAATGATCCAGGAGCCGCCCCGGTGTCGCGACGATGATGTCCACGCCACGGCGGAAGGCATCCACTTGCGGCCCCATGGAGACACCACCGAAAACCGCCGCACCGGTCAACGGCGTGTGCCGGGCGAGCGCATCGATATGATCCGTGATCTGGGCCGCCAGTTCCCGCGTCGGCGTCAGGATCAACGCGCGCGTGGTGCCGCGCTTCATTGCGAGAAGCTGCTGCAGAATGGGCAGCACAAAGGCGGCGGTCTTGCCGGATCCGGTCATGGCACAAGCCAGGACATCACGTCCTGCCATTGCCGGGGGGATGGCGTCTTCCTGAATTGGGGTGGGTTGGGAGAATCCGAGGTCCGCGATTCCGCGCTTGAGTTGGTCGGATAGAGCTGGTGATGCAAACGTACTCACAAAGGTACTTCCTGTCTGGCAAACCTGCTTGTAGGGGGATTGAGCGTTGGGTCTTGCCTGGGTGATGTGAAAGAAAAGGTTCCACCAACAGCCCCCCGGTTGGCGGCACCGTAACAAGTATACGCAGGAATGGGCGGAAAAAGTCACAAAAAGGTGAAATATTGAGAAATCCGGCGGCAGACTTCTCCTCCCCGAGTGTCCCCCTCAAAGTCTCGCGTCGCTGAGCCCGAATGGGGTACCTCGTTGCACACGAGTCGCTTGCAGCTTTGATTGAGATCCCCCGTACGACCGATTCCGGGTCTGAACCACGCTTGCCGGTCATGCCTAACCTCTTCTCCCGCCGATCATCTACCCGAAACCGTCGCTTAACTCAGACGTTCAATCTGTACGAATCTGGCTGACGGGGAACACCCAGACAACCTAAGCAGGTGTCAACGAAAATGGGGGAAGACCGGGACTACGTAACGACCGCTCAGAGCCAGGCTATTTCAAGTAGCGATCAAACCACTTCGCGATCCACTCCAACCGGGCGATGCGCCGATCGGGGCGGCCATGCCGTGATAGACCGTGCGACTCTTCAGGAAATCTGACAAGCTCCACTTTCTTCTTCATAAGCTTAAGAGTGGTAAACAACTGTTCGGCCTGCTGGATGCTGACCCGTAGATCATTCTCGGAATGAATGATCAAGAGGGGCGTTTTGATGTTCTTCGCATACGTCAGCGGGGAGCATTGCTCATAATTCTCCCGATTGGTCCAGAAGAATCCACCAAGCTGACGATGGACGTTCCACCCCCAATCGGACGATCCGGTGTAACTCATTAGATCGGCCAAGGACCGCAGGGCGACTGCTGCTTTGAAACGGTCGATATGGCCGATGATCCAATTGGTCATATATCCGCCGTACGAGCCCCCGGTAACTCCCATCCGTTTCTCATCTACGAAGGGAAGCTTCGCCAGGTAGTCGGCGGCTGCCAGACAATCCCGGTAGGCCACTTCGGCTCCCCAGTCGGTGCCGATGGCATTGGCGAATGCTCCGCCGCGCCCGGCACTGCCCCGGGGATTGGTGTACAGCACGACATACCCCTTCGATGCCCAGAGGAGCATTTCAAAAAAGAAGGTGAAGCCGTACTGGACCGGAGGTCCGCCGTGGATGGCCAGGATGGCAGGATACAAGCGTCTCTTGGCCAAAGCGGGCGGTGAGGCCAACCATCCTTGCAGTCGTGTGCCATCATCGCTCTCAAACCACACCTCTTTGACCCGAGGGAGAGCAATACCTCCGAAGAACTCCTCGTTGGGAGCGACCAGCACTCTGGCTTTGCTGTCGCCATTGCCCGCTGCCGGCATCACGTGCAGTTCGCCGGGTGTGGTCAGATCCGCAACCAGGACCGCGATTCGTTTCATGCGTCCATTGAGGCTGTAATCCTTCACATGGCATTGCTTGCGCGTGATCCGCTTCGGCGATCCCCCGCTGGCCGAAACATAGAAGAGGTGCGTATTGCCGGTGTCCACCGCCCTGAAATACAGTCGCCTTCCATCGGGAGACCAGGAGGGGGGAAACAAACGCGCGCCCACTCCGGTATCCGTGGCGGTTAGACACATGATGGACCGGTCAAAGCCCGGGATCAGGTCTCGGGCGGCCGGCTTTCCGCTCACACCCACAACCCAAACATGGTAGTTTGTTCTTAGTACCCTATCATCCGGATTGGTGTGCCCGAAGTAGGCGATTTTCCTGCCATCGGGTGAGAATACCGGCCGGGCAACCAAACCAGCCGGAGTTGGAATTCTCCTTGCCTTGCCCCCGCTCGTTGGCATGACGAATAGATCAACTCTAAGATAATCGAAATCCGGGTCCTTGCTGCGATTGGAAACAAAGGCGATCCACTTGCCATTCGGTGAAACCGCCGGCTGAATATCATCATACCTGCCTCGGGTCAGTTGTGTCGTCCGACCGTTGGCGATCGTCACTTTCCAGATGTGAAAACGGTCCTTGGGCAGGAAGCCGACGCCATCCTCTCGGTAATACACACGGGTGATATGGCGATAGAGCGGAGCCTCCTTCTTCTTCGCCTCGTCCTTCTCGGTATGTGAATCATTGTACCGAAACTGATAGACCAACTCCCTGCCGTCCGGTGTCCAGACCGGATTGGCGAAGGTGCCGTCCTCTTCGATGACTTTCCGCGCCTCGCCGCCTTCGGAGGAGATAATATAGACCCCGGCCTTCCCCTCTCTCGTCGAAATGAAGGCGATGTCCTTGCCATCAGGCGACCAAACCATCTCCCGGTCGTTAACCTCACCGAAAGTGAACGGGCGTGACTCACCGGAGTCACAGTCGACCACGTGGATCCGGGAGAAGTATTTTCGGTTGTCTTGGGAGATCGTTTCGACGGTATAGGCGATGCTTTTTTCGTCAGGCGAGATGGCAACTGAGTTAATCAACCGTAAATGACATATATCTGCGGCCTCAATCAGACGCTTCTTCGTTCTGTTCGTGGTCCCCATGCTTAGCCTGCATTTCACCGATCCGCGACGTGGTAGTAATCATTGCAGACGATCATCCCCGATTAGAGTATCCCGCATCGAAGTTGGCTACTGGGGAAGTATGACCCTCGGCCGAATCACTCCCGCGTGCGGTCGCGTGGTCGCATCGACGACGGGCGTCTTTCGCTCCTTTGCCGTCAGTGTCACCCGTATCTCCGGATGGCCCGCCTCCGTTGTCTGTATCACTTTCTATGTTAGTCCAGCAACCGCTTGGACTGCTCCCCATTTCCGATCAAGCGCTGACACGACCATGCCGGCTCTACGACTTCCTCTCCCCCCCGGGTGAAGCCGTCCTCGGAATCCTGCCTTACTCGCGCTCAGAGGGCGAACTTATTGCAGAACAACCCGCTTCCGGAATTCAGGGCGACGATCTGCCCCGTCCCGAGACGTTTCTAACCTATCCGGTACCGCTGTCTCGGCCCAGCCAAGCTCAGACCTCAAACCAGACCGATACTCTCGCGGCAGGCCACAGGCACCGGTCGGTTACTTGTCCTTCTTTTCTCTTTTCTGTTTTCGCTTCTCCTTTGGAGTAAGCACGCCCTTTTTCTGTTGTTCTCTTTTACCTTTGTCTTTCTTCCCCTTGTCACCCATCTCTGTATCTCCTTGCTTGAAGATGACCTGTATTTCTGAATCTATCCCGGAAATCCTAATCGATCAGGAGTTGCCCTCACCCCGCCCCCCGGAGCGGGAGGGGGCGCCGCCGAATCCCTGCGGTGCTATCAAAGGCAAGTAACCGTCGCTACGGTCGCACCGTAACGTCACCCTTGGCGATGGCCTATCGAGTCCCTTTTCGCTGGTGTCGGTTTTCATGCGTCATTCTCGGGAGGAGTGTCGAGTGGCCATTCGATCGACCGGATCAGCGGGATGAATGGCTGCCCGTAGAGTTCCCACTTTTGATTCCAGATCCCGTCTGGGACGAGCGCTTTGCTATGCGATCTAACGAGCCGTTGCCAATCCACATCGGCGGCAAACGGCTTTCCCAGATCCCGCATCTCCTCAGCGTTCAGGAAACCGAGATAGACAAGGATCACTGGAAGCCCCAGTTCGATCAACTTCCATCCCCACGCGAAGCGGTTGGCCAACTGATAATGCGAGTCTCGGGACAGATTCCAGCCGGGCAAGATGCTGTTCAGCGCGACTTTGGCTTCCCCGATCGCCTTCCCGATTCGGTCGTGATTTCTGCGACTGTTCTCAGACGCCCCTTTATCAAGCGTCTTCCCCTTCTCTTCTCTTAGGAGTTCTGTATCGTGGCCCTTCGCCTCGATAAGTAGCAAGCCTCCCTTGCCGTCAATGGTGCATGTGCTGGCGATGTCCCAGTTGGGGGTTGTGGCTCGCACTGGCACCGCGAGCCACCATGACTGGAGTTTCGTGCGGATACTATCCGCCAGCAACTGTGGCGCATCATGCAGTTGCGCTTCCTTCAGATCATCGAAACCTTGCGGCATCCACTTGTCGTGTGGATTGACTTGACCCCATGGATCGATCAGGCCGGTCAGTCGCGCGGCGACTTGTTCCTGGGAGCCGTGCGTCAGCAGGTGGCAGCGCGGCTTGCTACCACGGCGTTCCTTGGCGGGCAGATGATCCAGTAAGCTATGCATCGACTTCCTTCACCGACGTGCTCCGCAGTCTTGGTCCAAGTCGGACGCGACTTTTCGACCCCATGCCCTCACCCCGCCCCCCCAGAGCGGGAGGGGAGGAACAGGGCCCTCTCCGATCATACGCCGATGGCCACCTATTTGGCAACAGAGTTGCCCCCACCACTGCGAGTTTCCTCCTCTGCGGGATCCGCAGAGTGCCTCTCGATTGCCGCTCTCGAAGGCCGGGTGGCCCACCATTCATGGTAGGGAAGGTGTACCTCCCACGGCATGATTGGCATTCAGGCCCGTGACCCGCCTTCCCCGTCCGCCCCGATCCGCACCTTCTCCCAGGAATCGCCCAGGATCGTCTCCGCTGCAAGTTCGGCGTCGGGGCGGTGGTCTTTCGGGACCATCAGGGTATACGCTCCACCGACCGGCCGATACGACGTAAACCCCATCTGCCCGGTCTGGCCGAAATGTCCGGTACTTGAGAGGACAACGGCGGGAATCCCCTTGGCCTCGAGCGCCCCCTGCACCATCTCGGCATACTGCGGCGACGTCAGCCGCGCCAGTGGGATCCACTCCTCGGTGGGGTCTCCGGGGGGAGTCTCCGCCGGTTCATCCGGGAGCGTCGCGACGAGCGGCACACCGCAGTCTGAGCAGACTGTGAATCCTTCCCGAAACTCGTTGCGGCAGTTGGGGCAGTACGGCATAAGAACCCTCCGTCAGCTAATCTACACTGATTCCGGCCCGTTCACCAGCGCATTGAGCATTCCGACAGCGGAGGCGTCACGGAGCACCCAAATTCCCGACTTCATTCCGGGGAAATACGGCCGTATGATTTGTTGCAAGGCGCATCACGGCCGGCAGGTGGATTTCGGTAACCGCGCAGAGTATGTATGACCACGGACCGCTCACACACGGACGCTGAAAGCGACGCACAGGATTGCTGCAGCGCCGGTGTCCGGGTACCGGAACATACAGATGCCCCCACAACGGCAGTCCTGGGTGAGCGCCCGTCGTGGATCACGGGAGCGGTCGATACAACGGTCGGCTCCGTCCCGGTCGTCGATACATCGCTACGCTGGTCCGATCGTCTCGGCTCGTGGAAGGTCCGCTGGGGAATCGGCCGCTCGCGGTACCGGATCGCACCCGGCCTGTACGCCGTCGGGCAGCCGACGCCCGAATCGCACGTCTTCGTCACCGCCAACTTCAAGATGAGTTTCGACCGTCTGCGTTCACAGCTCGGCGGGATCGACGCCTGGATTCTGGTTTTGGACACCAAAGGCATCAATGTCTGGTGTGCGGCGGGGAAAGGGACATTCGGCACCGACGAAATCGTCGCACGTATCGCGGCAACCCGCCTCAATGAAATCGTCTCACACCGGCGGCTGATCCTGCCGCAACTTGGAGCACCGGGAGTCAGCGCACATGAGGTGAAGGCGCGCAGCAGCTTCCATGTGGTCTACGGTCCGGTGCGCGCCGCCGACATTCCCGCATTTCTCGCCGCACGGATGACCGCAACGGCGGAGATGCGGCAGGTGCGGTTCGCTTTTCGCGACCGGGCCGTTCTGATCCCGGTCGAACTGGTCGGGACGGCCAGGTACGCGCTCCTGATTGCGGTCGCTCTCTTTCTGCTTTCCGGATTCGGCCCCGGTGTTTACGCGTGGGAGCGCGCCGTCGCGTGGGGAATTCCCAGCGCCGCGCTTTGGCTCATCGCCTGCGCCGCCGGCGCCATCCTGCCACCCGCCCTCCTGCCGTGGTTGCCGGGACGCGCCTTCTCGTTGAAAGGTGGACTCCTCGGGATCGTGGTCGGTCTCGGCGCCCTCTGGTTGATCTTTCCGTCGCTTGTGACATCTCGCGGATACCTCGCGGCACTCCCCTGGCTGTTCTGGTTCCCCGCCGTGATCAGCTTCATCGCAATGAACTTCACCGGCAGCTCGACGTACACTTCACTGTCGGGTGTCCGTAAGGAGATGCGTGTCGCGGTACCGGTCCAGATCGCCCTCACAGCGCTCGGTCTAATCCTGTGGTTGGTCAAACCATTTGTGTCGTGATATCTGCGGAGGCAGGCAAGTAAGATGAACGGGCTACAATATCTGACCGATGTGGCAACCCTCGAGTTGGACGCCTCGCGCTGCAACGGCTGCGCGATGTGCGTCCACGTCTGCCCCCACGCCGTGTTCGCACTTCGGGAAAAGCGCGCGGTCATCGTCGACCGCGACGCCTGCATGGAATGCGGCGCCTGCGCGTTGAATTGCCCCGAAGAGGCGATCACCGTCAACGCCGGTGTCGGCTGCGCCGAGGCGATCATCCGGGGATCACTACGCGGCGGCGAACCGACCTGCGGCGAGGGCAACGATTCCTGCTGCTGCTGATCCGCGGCGCGTCCCGATTATGAACCTGATCATCCTCACTGATCGCGACACCGCCGGGGACGGCGGCTATCGGCTCACCGACGAGCGCGCCGAACATGTCCGTACCGTGCTGCGCGCGTCGCCGGGAGACACGGTGGCGGTCGGCATGCTCAACGGCCCCCAGGGAACCGCCCGCATTGCGCAGATCGACGAACGCGAAGTCGTGCTGGAGATCGAACATCTCGAAGAGCAACGTCCGCTGATACCGGCAGTCGATCTCATCTGCGCTCTACCCCGTCCGCAGACATTAAAGAAGGTCCTCGTGACCGCCGCGACGATGGGGGTGCGGCGGTTGCATCTGATCCGCGCCAATCGGGTTGAGAAGTCATACTTTCACTCACCCCTGCTCCAGCCCGCGCACTACACCCGCTTCCTGATCGAAGGCCTGAGCCAGGGGAGACTGACACGCCTGCCCGAAGTGCAGATTCACGATCGTTTCCGTCCTTTCTTTGAGGATACACTGCCGTCGCTCGACATGGCCGAGTCAACCGGCACTCTCAGGCTCCTCCCCGATCCGGAAGGCACCGGCGCCGTTGACTCATACTACGATGGAACGCAAGAGCGCCTGACGATTGCCGTCGGTCCCGAGGGCGGCTGGGTGCCGTTCGAGATCGACCTCATGACCCATGCGGGTTTCCGCCGCTTCTCTCTCGGCCGCTTCACCCTGCGCGTCGAAACCGCGGTCGCGGCGGTGCTGGCGCAGGTCGAACTTCTGCGCGCACGTACGGCGCGCAACCGGGCGTGAGACGCTCTCAGAACTCGTAACGGATTCCCGCAATCGGCAGGATACGCCACTGCTCGAACGTGGCTTCCCGATCTTCGGTATCGTCCCAGTAATGAAACCAGACGTTCTCCCGGTTATAGACATTCCAGACGCTCAGGTAGGTCACCAGCCGGGTACCGCCGATGGAAAACCTCCCATCCACCCGCAGGTTGAGCGTATGGTAGGCCGGGTCGCGCGCACCATTCGTGCGTAGCGTGTCGAGTATCCCGTCGCCGTACCAATCCGAGAGAGCGGCGTCGAACGGCGTGTAGGGTCGTCCGCCGACGACGTTCCAGCGTCCGCTGAACGTCCAGCGCTCGGAGGGCTGGTAGCCGATGACCGCGGTCAATAGATACTGATTGTCGTGGCTCCGGTCGCGCCACTCCCCGTACAAATCGCGATAACGGGAACGGAAGACCGAGCCGCCGAT
>DATKYL010000012.1:0-7343 GCA_035528515.1 Acidobacteriota bacterium
CGACGGGCGTGAGGGGCCGACTTTTCTATGACGGTACGGTGACAACCGCGACGCGGGACCACGGTTGGATTCTGGACGGTCTTGTGAGCGGTGATCTGGAGGGGTATCGACTCACCGACGTCCGTGCCCACAGCGAGATTGCTCGCGACGCCGCCACGTTCGAGAGGATCGACGGCCGCGTTGCGGAGGCGTACTGGCGGGGGAACGGCTGGATCGACCTCAAGGAACGGCCGCGGACGTGGCACTACGAAGGGAACGTCCGTCATTTCCGTCTGGAACGCTATGCGCGGGGAACACCGCCCTGCGATCTGTCGGGTACGGCGCAAATCGATGGTGTCGGTTTTGCCGGAGACGTCATGACGCTCAATGCCACGGTGGATCTCGGCGCGGGACATTTCGACAACATCAGCTTCGATAAGGCGCGCGGGGAGATGTACGTGACGGGCGACTCCGTCGTGTTCGCCGATGGATTTCAGATGGAACTCCGAAACACCCAGTGCGTCGGTTCCGGCACCGTCATTTATGATGATTCACTGGATGTGTTTGCCAACGTCGACTGCCGTGATCTGCGTGCCTGGGATGAGGCGATCTTCGTCGACTCCCTGGCGGGGCGGGCGGACGGTTACATCTACTTGTCGGGCCGCACCGCCGATCCCGATGTGTCGGGCGTGGTCTACTCGGATTCCGTGCGGATGTACGATCTGACGACACGGGACTTCGAGGGCCGGTTCTACGTGCCGCGCTTCCTCTCCGATCGTTCCGGCACGGTGGAAGCGCACTGGGGGGAATCCTCAACCTGGGGCGTCGCGACCGACTCGATCAATCTGGAAGCTGCGCTCTCCGGTGAGCAGATCGACATTATGTGGGGCGGGTGGTCGTCACCGTACGTGCATGTCGAAGGCTCCGGGACGCTCGACTGGTCCGCCGACACGATCCCGGTGCGCCTGTTCCCGCTCACCGTCCGCTGGGAAGGGCAGAATTACACCGCGGCCGACAGCATTACGGTCATCATCGATTCGCTCGGTTTCAATCTCGGTGCGCCGGCCTTTCAGGGGCCGCTGGGTCTGTTGCGGGCCGGGGGACGCATCGACTATGACAACACCATGGACCTCGATCTCGACGTCGAGCGCTTCCGTCTCGAGGCATTCTGGCGCCGTTTCTTTCCTGATGTTCCGCTCGGCGGCACGATCGCGACGCAAGGATCGATCGGCGGGACGTTCGACGCGCCGCGGTTCGCGTTTGCGGGAACGGTCTCCGCTCTCGAATATGACGAGCGCGGTTTCGGCGATCTGGATTTCGCTTTGTCCTACCGCGATCGCCGCCTCCGCGTCGAACGGGCGCATCTGGAGAATCCCGATTTCCATGCCGACGTGTCCGGGACGTTTCCAATCGATCTGACCTTCCGTCCGGTTGAACGCCGGGTGCTCGATCTGCCGCTGGAAGGCCGTCTGTCGGCGGCGGGCGACGTGCTCGATCGGCTGGCGTCATTCCAGCCGGACGTTCTCGAATCGATCCGCGGACCGTTTGCCGTCTCCGCGACCCTGGGCGGCACGCCGCGGGCGCCTCGCCTCTCCGGGGACGCGCACCTGCGTGCCGGATACATCAAGGCGTTGGAGATCGAGAACCCGATCGAAGATGTGCAGATTGATCTGTCGTTGCGTCAGGATACGATTCTCATCGAACGGGCGGAAGGGACCGTCCGCGAAAAAGGCCGGAAAGGGAGCGTCCGTGTCACCGGATCGCTCCGGATCGAGTCGTACGATCAGTTCGCCTATGATCTCGTGCTCGAGGGACGGGGCGTCCCCGCACGTTTCGAATTCGAGGATTTCGCCACCACGACCGATTTTGACCTGACCGTTCGGGGTTCGACCCCGCCTCTGGTCGCTGGTCGCCTCGAGCCCGAGCGCGTGGAAGATCGCGAACCGTTCGACCCCGAACCGCCGCTGCGGATCGAGGATACCACGCTCTGGGATTGGGATCTCACCATCGATCTTCCCGGCAACTACTGGATCCACAACGACCTGATCGAAGCGGAAATGTCCACCGAACTGCGGCTCATGCGCCAGCGCGGTCTGGTGAACCTGATCGGCACCGCCCAGATTATCCGCGGCAAGGTGTACCTGCTGGACAAGGTGGGACGAATATCCCGCGGCGAACTGATGTTCGACGATCCGACCAATCCGGACCCGCAGCTCGACATCGACGTCGTCTTCCGGATTCAACAGCCCCGTGTTGCCGACGCGGAACCCGGCTCGTCGCGCGACATCATCGATCTGGAGTTGCACGTCGCCGGACGCGCCTCCGAACCGTTGATACAACCGGAACCGCCGTATACCGAGCAGGATGCCCTGCTCCTCCTGACGACCAATACGACTCTCGCGACCAGTGCCGATCCGTTTGCCGATCGGCTGCGGTTCGGCGCCACCGGACTCTTGTTTTCCGAATTGCAGCGCGTGATGGCCCGCAAACTGGGACTGGAGACGCTGGAGATCGAGTCGGGAGCTGACCCGGCCGACACCCGCATCACCGTCGGGATGTATACGACGCCCCACCTCTACCTCTACGGCACCAGTCCGATCAGCGCCGGGGGGGAACAGGAGTGGGGCTTCGAATACCGTTTCAGCCGCCGTCTCTTTCTCGAAGGTAGCCGGGACAAAGACAACCTGTATCGGCTGAACCTGCATTTCAACTGGGATTACTAAGACTCCGTGTGAACCGTCACCTGACCCAAGTCGTTTTCCTCGTTGCCGTCATCGGCTGGTGTCCGCATGCTGCGTTCCCGCAGGCGGATATCTCCCGTGACACGTGGCGCCGCCGGCGTCCGGTGGTCATGCGTGTCGACGTCGCCGGCAACCGTGCCGTGAGCGACGGCGACGTGCGCGGCGTCATGCAGATACGCACATCGGGTTTTTCGCAGACACTCGGTCTCAAGGACAAGCCTCGTCTCCTCTTCGGTGCCGAGGAACGCGATGAGGCTGCCATTCGCCTTCTCTATCGCCGTCACGGTTTCTGGGATGCCAAGACGGCGATCAGCGTCGTGCCGGACAGTCGCACCCAGCGCGCCCTCGTGACGGTCTTCATCGAAGAAGGGACGCGCTACCGCTGGGGAACGGTCAACGTGACGGGCGACCACGATGACCTGGTTACCCGGAGCCGGCGTTCCGCGCGTCCCCTCAAGAGAGGTGCCGCGGCCGACTCCACCGCGCTCGCCGTGGCGCTGGCAGGTATCCGGACGCTCTGCGCCAACCGTGGCCACCCACAACACCGTGTCGCGGTCGTGATCAGTCCGCGCGCCGACACGCTCGACGTCGCGGTGACTTTACACGCCGGGCCGCCGGTGCTGCTGGGGGATCTGACAATCGACGGCGCGGAGCGAACCCGCGAATCGTACATCCGCCGGGAAATCAGATGGCGGCCCGGCACGCGCTATTCGCAGCGACGGATTGCCGATGACCAGTTCAACGTCTACGCCACCGGCCTGTTTACCTTCGTCAGTCTCGAACCCACCGCCGTCGACTCGGCCGACACCAACGACCACCGGGTGGCGGATTTTCAGCTGCGCGTCGTCGAACGCAAGCCCTCGTTCATCGGTTTCCGTACCGGCGTCGGTCAGGACCCGGACCGCGACCTGACCTGGGACTACGCGTTCGAGTTGGGGTCGCGCAACTGGTTTGGCACCGGGCGCAAGTGGTCGCTGACGGCGCAGTCCGGTTTCGTCGTCGTGACCGACTGGCGCGTCCTGCACCATCGCTTCGCGGCCTCCTATACCGAGCCGCGCGTGCTGAACGTGCGCCTGCCGACGACGCTGACCGTCGCCTTTGAGCCCGGCGTGCGGTCGGCGAAACAGGACTACAGCGTCGAGCGCTGGTCGGCCGAACTGAACGTGACCCGCCGCATCCGCCGCATCAGTCAACTCTGGTCCAGCCTCGTTTTCGAACGGGTAAAGATCTTTGGCATCGCCGAAGACCGCCAGGCGGCCCTGATCGCAGAAGAGGGAATTAGTCAAAAGCGCCGTTGGAGTTTCATCTACGAACGCGACTCCCGGCCCAGCGTGTTTGTGCCGAAATCCGGATCGCGCACGCGCATCGGCCTCGAGTACGTCGGCGGGCTCCTCGGTGGGGAGAGCGACTTCTACAAAGTCGATCTGTTGTGGGCGCGCTACCAGATGATCGATGCCCCGACCGTCCTGGCCACCCGGCTGCGCCTCGCCTGGGTGAAGACCCACTCCGGCGGGACCTCGGTCCCCACCATCGACCGCTACTACGCCGGCGGCGCCAATACGATTCGCGGCTATGCGGAGAACACGATCGGTCCGGTCGATAGCACCGGCGCCCCCACCGGCGGCGAGGTCCTGGTTCTGGCCAGCGCCGAATTGCGCACGCCCGTCATCTGGAAGTTCTGGTTTTCCATCTTTGGTGATATGGGGAATAACTGGGGGCTCTTCCGTGACGTGGCGCTCAATGACATGCTCGTCTCGCTCGGAGTCGGCTGGCACTACATGGCGCCGGTCGGACCGATCCGACTCGATTACGCCCGACGCGTCGTCCACGGAGGCTACCCGGCGTCTGATCGCGTGCACCTGTCGATTCTGTTCTCATTCTGACAAGCGGCGCCGCAACGCACCGTCAACACACGGGGAAGAGATTGCGTAACTATTGGCTGGGCTCGACCGAACAAGGAGCATGGAATTGACAAGTTCATACAGGCCGCTGATATGCCTCACCGTCCGGGGACGGCCGTTCGACCCGGCCCGTCAGGAACTGACGACCGCCCCCTTCGAGTGGATCACCAATGCATTCTCCGCCTGCCTGGTCCGTGCGGGCGGCACGCCGGTGCTCTTGTCCAATGAGTGCCCCAACGCTGAAGTCGAACGGATCGTCGGGCTCGCCGATGCTCTCTTTCTGACCGGCGGCGAGGACGTGCACCCCCGATTCTTCGACGAACAACCCGCGGTCGAGAACCTGACGATCAATGAGAAGCGAGACGAGGTGGAATTGGCCGCCGTGGCCGCGGCCGATCTTCTGAGTCTGCCGATTTTCGGCGTCTGCCGCGGAATCCAGATGTTGAACATCGCGCGCGGCGGGACGATCTATCAGGATCTCAAAGCGCAGTACCCGGGGACGATTCGCGATCACTCACGCGGACCGAGTCGGGTGGAGGTCCGGACGCATGAGGTTGAAATTCACACCGGGACGCGGCTGGCGAATATCCTCGGCGGGCTCCGCCTCCAAGTAGCCACCGACCATCATCAGGCGCTCCGTGATCTCGGTCGCGGGCTGAACGTGGTCGCGCGTACACCGGACGATGACGTCATCGAAGCGGTGGAGCAGCCGGGAGAGCGATTCGTCGTCGGTGTGCAGTGGCACCCCGAGGTGCGACCCGATGACGATGCCACGCGACGGCTGTTCGATGCTTTCGTCGCCGCTGCCGCCCAACATGCGACGGCCTGCGGCCCCCTTCTGGCTCGGGAATCCCAATCGTAACGCTCAGCGCACATATTTGATGAATGGAGACAGCGATGCGTCCCATCTACTGCGATTACAACAGCACGACACCGACCGATCCCCGCGTCGTCGAGGCCGTCAAAGAAACGTCGCTCGAGGCGTACGCCAACCCGTCATCCGGACACCGGCTGGGTCAGAAGGCGCGGGTGCGACTCGATGATGCCCGCGCGCGGATCGCGGCCTTGATCGGTGCGAAACCGGCCGAGATCGTGTTCACCGCCTCTGGTTCCGAAGCGGATAACCTCGCGATTATTGGGTCCCTGAACTCGCCTGCGGCCCGCGGTAAACACTTGGTGACCGTTGCCACCGAACATCATGCAATCACCGAGACCGCCGACTGGGCCGAACGCTTCGGCTTCGAGGTGACCCGCCTGCCGGTCGATCGGCACGGACGGGTCGATCCGGCTGATTTCGCCTCGGCGTTGCGACCCGACACACAGATTGCCTCGATCATGCTCGCCAACAACGAAGTCGGCACGATTCTCCCGATTGCCGAATTCGCCTCGGTCGCCCGGGAGCGCGGCGTGGTCTTCCATACCGACGCGGTTCAGGCGTTCGGGAAGACTCCGGTCAATGTGAACGATCTCGGGATCGACCTGCTGTCGCTCTCGGCCCACAAATTCTACGGCCCGAAGGGGATCGGTATCCTGTATGTCCGCCAGGGGACACGGCTCGCCCCTGTTCTCCACGGCGGCGGGCAAGAGATGGGACGCCGTCCCGGGACCGAAGACACTCCCGGCGCGGTCGGTATGGCACTGGCGATGAAAATCGTGGCCGACGATCCCGGGGAACCGGCACGGATCGGTGCGCTCGCGACCGAATTGCGCCGCCGGCTGGCCGACGGGGTCGACGATTGCGAATTCTTCGGCGATCCCGATCGTCACCTCCCCAACACGGTTGGTGTCGGGTTTGGTGGTATCGACGGTGAAGCCCTGATGATTGCCCTCGACCTGCGCGGTATCTGCGTGTCCACCGGCTCCGCCTGCACCACCGGGGCCCGGCAGACCTCGCATGTACTCCGTGCCATGGGAATCGATTCCCATTACGCCAACGGCTCGATCCGTTTCTCGTTCGGACGTGTCAGTCGCCCCGAGGACCCGGGTATGATCGCCGAGGCCGTCGCGGCCGAGGTCAAACGGTTGCGTTCGCTTGCGCCCTCGCCCGTTTGAGTCTGCCGTTTCCGGAGACGCTCACTCATGACGCAGTCCCTCGATCTCGGTGTCAACATTGCCGACCTGATCGATCCGCAGTGGCGCGGTCGGCGCGTCGCCGTGGCGATGTCGGGCGGTGTTGATTCATCTGTGGCTGCGATCATGTGTCTCATGGCCGGCTGCGAGGTTGTCGGCATCACGATGAAGCTGTGGAACTTCGCCGCCGTCGGCGGTGACCGCACACGAGACGGGCGCTGCTGTTCCGTCGAATCGTTCGACGCCTGTCGCGCGATTGCAGCCCAGTACGGCTTCCCCCACTATGTCATCGATCTGCAGGAACGGTTTGAAGCATGCGTCATCGGCAATTTTGTTTCCGAGTACCGCAAGGGACGCACCCCCAATCCCTGCACGGTCTGCAACATCGACATCAAGTGGGGCGCGTTCTGGGAAAAGGCGCGGGCATTCGGCTGCGACGCGCTGGCAACCGGTCATTACGCCCGTCTTGAGCGCGATCCCGATAACGCGATCGCGCTACGGCGCGGCGTCGACCGCTCGCGCGATCAGACATACTTCCTCTGGGGCATCGCTCCCAACCTGCTTGAACAAACGCTTTTCCCGCTCGGCGGGTTGGCCAAGGATCGCGTGCGGGACATCGCCCGTCGCCTCGGACTGGCCAGCGCCGAGACAC
>DATKYL010000013.1:0-3450 GCA_035528515.1 Acidobacteriota bacterium
GTTGCGAGCGCTTATTAGGGGCACCATCTTTGAGACGGAAGATCGCGATCCTGGCGAGCAGGAGATCAACATCTACGCGGAAGCTGTATCAGCGGGCGCGAGAGGCAAACTATGAGAGCAACCCTGGCCGCAACATTCCTGCTCATCGCCGCCTGTGCTGCCGCACAGCTACCGACAGAGCACGAGCGGATCTGCGCGCTCGAGACGCTTCACGGCATCGGTTATGCCGAGTGTCTTGCTGCTCCGCCACCCGGCCCGGTATGCGGGAACAACGTCATCGAGACGGGCGAGCTCTGCGACGGGACCGCGCTTGCGGGAGAGACGTGTACTAGTCAAGGTTTCGATTCGGGGCCTCTGGCATGCGCGACTGATTGCTTAAGCCTAGACACGTCGGCGTGCGTTACTAATCCGCCGCCTACCGGTGTGTATGACACGCTGGCGATTAATCTCCCGCCTGCTGGCGAGTTTGGGGTGCTACCCGGCAGCGCGATTGATGTGTTGACAACTGCGACAGAGTTTCCATTTTGCTCGTCCATCAAGTGCTTCGCATCGCAGAATTCCTTCCTTGCGTGGGAAGGAATGGCACTCGATGAGGTTAACGGCAAATGGTGGAACCCGGCGGGCGGTGGACACTCCGACTATGGCGGCAACGAGATTTACGAGTACGACTTTGCGTCTGGAGCGTGGTCGAGACTCACTACTCCGCAACCATTGACGGGGGCACCACTGAACATCGACGGTACTTGTCCCTCTCCATCGAATGGACCGCCCGCTAAACATACGTACGACGGCGCGGTCTTCATTCCAAGCAGGAGTGAGGTGTTCGTTGTTGCTGGTGGGGGCTTCTGTATGTCTGGATTCGTATCGGAATCTCCATCGTGGGTATGGAACGTCGGATCTAATACGTGGACGGAGCTTCCGGCATTCACTGGGGGTGGCTATCCTCGTGCAGACTATGACGCGGCGCGTGATCGCGTCTACATGATCGGCGGTCCCAACAAGAATACGTTCTACGAGTTTGACCCATCGAACGGCTATTCTCTTGTCTCAAGCAAGGGGATCAACGAGGGCTCTGAGGGAACAGCGCGCTTCGATGAGACAGCACGAATTCTGTACTACACCGCTAACAACGTTGGTGTAAAGAGGCTCACTGTTGCGCTCGACGGTACGATAGGCACGAAGGAAACGATCGCTACGTGGGCACAGATGGGCGCGCCAGCTATGGCAGCGTTCGACCTCGATGCGAGTGGGAGGCTCGTCTTCTGGGACGGCGGCGCGGGCGTGTACCGCCTCGATCCTGCCACCGGCATGACGACGAACCTAACGCCGGCCTCCGGGCAGATGCCGCCGAGCTCGAATGCTAACCGAGTTTATTCGAAGTGGAATTACATCGACTCGGTTGGAGTGTTCGTCGGCATCGATGACCCCCGCGAAGGGGTCTGGATCTACCGTCCACCGAGCGGCAACAATGCGTCCAACTTCGAGCAGAGGTGCGCGGCTGACGGTGTCGTACTCTGCGACCCGCTGGACACGGAAGGTCCGTATGGGGTGAACGGGCGTGTGATGCTCAACCCGGACGGAACGCAAGGCCTTCCCACGGCGAGCTGGTGGCGAGAATGGCGGGGCAGCTTCAACGCTTGCGGACCAAAGCCGGTTCTCGATACGAGCGTTAAGGCGTCTGGAACAGGATCGCTCAAGTTCACCTACGAGAGCGAGAGCGCGGAGAATTGCAGCGGCACGTTTGCTACCAACTTCAGCGACAACCTCTCTGTGACGTTCGGGGAAGGCGACACATTTTATGTTCAGTTCCGTCTGCGCTACAACTGCAACTTCATCTATTTCGATTGTGACCCGGCTAGCCCGACGTACCGAACGGCGCGTAGATTCTACAGCTCGTATGATGGAGACCTCACTGCGGCCAAGTCATCGATCATCGAATCGGGAGACATCGCGCAGGGTCTTCCTTCCGTCGGCGCGTGTACCTGGATGCAGATCGTCTTGAATCACATCGAGGATCACGGGGTCGCCGGTTACCACTCGTGCGGCTGGTACGAGAGTTTCAAAGAGTCCACAGGGGAATCGTTCGTGGGATCGTCGCAATTCGACTGGCAGCCAAATAGTGATCACGAGTGCTGGTGGATGCCGAATCCGCCTGACCAGACAAAGAAAACATGGGGTAACACTGGGCCAAATTGTTTCAATCTCGGGGCGGATGAGTGGATGACCATCCAAGTCATGACGAGCATTGGTGAATGGCAGCCTACAAAATCTGGCGTTCCATCGAGCCGTGTAAAGATTTGGGCAGCGCGCGAGGGGGGCCCTCAGGAATTGATCACAGATCATGCGCTCTACTTACGAGGACCGTCAAGCGGAAACACTGATTACGGAAAGGTCTGGTTCATGATGTTCATGACCAACAAGGACGCAAGTGAAGTACACCCGACTGCCCATGCGTGGTTTGACGATCTGATTGTGAGCACTGAGTTAATAGGAGACCCTACCTAAATGGCGACATTTGAAACATGGGGAGCTACCACGGGATCCTCCGCAGGCACTACCGTCTCCGCCGGAGATGACGTAAAAGGTTCTTACACTCAGCTCATTGCCTCTACTGGCATTGCAGCCGATTATGTCTATGTTTTCGTGCAGATGAGTGGGAGCGCTATTTGTTCCTACCTTGTGGACATCGCAACCGGTGCGGCATCGTCAGAGGTCGTAGTTGTTCCTGATTTATACATCGATCATTACACATCCGACAAGGTGTGGGCATACGGCCCGTATCGGCTCGACATTGCCAGCGGAACCAGAATCTCGGCAAGAGCTGAGGGCACGTTTGTGTCAGGAACAGAGCAATTGGATATTCTGGTCGTCGCCGCTACTGCGTATACACCTGACTTGACCTCACCCGCGTTGACAACGGACGGTGACATAACGGGGGCAACAGACAAGGGAACTTTAGTTGATCCTGGTGGAACAGCCCACACCAAAGGCTCGTGGGTTCAGTTAAGTTCTGCCGCACCAGCCACAGCGGAGCACTTTTGGATCAACCTTGGTCAGAATCTTAGCGGTGCACTGGGGACATGCAATTGGCTCATAGACGTGGCAATCGGCGCTGCGGCTTCCGAGACGGTTCATATAGAGAATACCTACGCGGCGTCGTATGCTTTTACGGACGTTATTACTCCCCTTGTCATCGGCCCGTTTCCGGCGGATGGGATGCAAAGCCAGCGAGTTGCCCTTCGCGCGCAATGCAGTATTACTGACGCTACAAACCGTCTCTTGCGGTGCACGGTCACCTATGGGACCGGTACGCCCGTGACTGGAGGTGGTGCCGCCAGCGGCGTTAGGAATCCACTGAGGGGGCCGATCTAAATGTCAATTCCATACATAGGCGACTTCGCAGAAGACGCGACGGTGGATCACTCCTTCAACACCTTCTCGAGCAACGAC
>DATKYL010000014.1:0-4152 GCA_035528515.1 Acidobacteriota bacterium
CCCAGGGCAACCGATTCGGCTCAGCCTCACACGAGATCATCGTGCGCGACCGGATCGTCATGCAGGAGAGTTTCCCGCGCTTCGTCGCCCCCAATGATCTCGTCGAGGGATTCGTGAGTGTCTTCAACAACCTTGGGCGCACCGCCGACATCGACGTGACACTCGACCTCGACGGTCCCGCCGGCCTGATCTCGGATTCGGTCGTGACGCTCCGTCTGCCTGCCGACGGGGAGGGGAACGCGACATTCTGTCTGCACGCCGATCTCGTCCCGGGTGTTATCAGGTGCAGACTCGCCGCCACCAGCGGAAACGACACCGCGCGCACGAGCTTCGAACTCCCCAATCGACCGGCGCAGCCGCTCAAGACTATGTCGGGCTCGGGAGTCGTCACCGCGCAGGAGCCGGCGACCTTCACGCTCCCCGGCGGCTGGGTGAACGGTACCGATCGCTATATCGTCCGCACCTCGTCGCTGGTGGCGGTGCGATTTGCGCGCGACATTCAATATCTGCTGCGCTATCCGTACGGCTGTCTCGAACAGACCACGTCGCGGCTGTTCCCGCTTCTGTATTTCAACGATCTGGCGAAGATCGTCCAACCCGAACTGTTCGGCGGCGGCGGACCCAGCTACTTCATTCAGGAGGGAATTGCCAGACTGCGGAGCATGGAATTCGCCGACGGCTCGTTCGCCTTTTGGCGCGGTGGTTCAAGACGGCATCACTGGTCGACCGTCTACGCCTCGCATTTCCTGGTCGAGGCGCGGAAAGCGGGCTACCACGTGGAGGACGATTTCTACCAACGCGTCCTCAACAACGTGACGAACATCGCCCGCGGACGGAGCCGCGATGTCTCCGACAAGGAACACCGGATCTACGCCGCTTTTGTGCTGGCGAAAGCGGGACAACTGACGAACACGATTGTCAATTACCTGAAGGATGTCTATGCCGACGATCTGCCGGCGGCGGCACGTTTCCAGATGGCGGGCGCTCTGGCGCTGGCGGGGGAGACCGACTACGCGGCCACTCTGATTCCCGCCGACGTCCAGCCCGACCTCTTCGAACCCGAGACAGGCGGAACGTTCCGCTCCGGCGTCCGCAGCACCGCTATCCTGCTGGATGTGATGCTCGCGATCGCGCCGGACCATCCCTCGGTCCCGGTTCTGGCGCAATCTCTGATGGAGAGTCTGGGTGAGCGACGTTGGTACACGACGCAGAGCACCAGCTTCGCGCTCATGGCGCTGGGGGCATTCTTCAAGGACAGAGCCGCCCCGGACTTCATCGGTACTCTCCGGATTGCCGGCGACTCGGCCTACGCAATCGATACCGCATCGTTCATGCTGACAAAGCAGGATTGCGCGGATCGGGAAGTGACGATCTCCATCGACGGTGCCGGGCCCTGCTTCTACTACTGGCAGGCGAGCGGGGTCAGTGTCGCCCACGCCGCGGAGGAATTTGACCGCGGCATCAAGGTGCGACGCACCTACCTCGATGAGAACGGCGACGCGCTCGATACGGACTCTATCAGGTTGGGCTGCCGCGTGATCGGTGTGATCACGGCCGAAGCCGAGAACAAGCCGCTCGATAACGTGGTTATCAACGATCTCATCCCCGCCGGCTTCGAAATCGAGAATCCGCGCATCAAGACCTCGCCGGCCCTGTCGTGGATCCCGCAGCAGGCGCAGCCGATCGATCACCAGGATATCCGCGATGACCGTCTGCTGATCTTCACCGATCTGCGGCCGGGGCGGCCTTTGCGGTACTTCTACAGCCTGCGTGCGGTTTCGGCGGGGGAGTTTGTCGTTCCCCCGGTCGCCGCCGAATGCATGTACAATCCCGTCATCGCGGGCGCCGCCTCATCGGGACGCATGGTCATCAAAGGAGCAGCGGAGCATTAGTCGCTCGGGATCGGACAGATGGGAGTGAATACGATTCGTTGGTTCAAGAGGAATCGGCGTCGCCTGGCGTGGCTGATTGGGGCGGTGGTGTTGACCGTCCTCTGTCTGGATCGCTACGTCTTCCCGCTCCCGCATGATGCGCTACGCCGGCCTCACGCGCAGTTCGTGTACAGTCGGGAGGGACGGCTGCTCAATTGCTTTACCTCATCCGATCAGTATTGGCGCAAACCGGTGCCTCTCGATCAGGTGTCCCCGCTGCTGGTCCGCTGCGTGCTGGCATGTGAGGATCGATGGTTTCGCTACCACCCGGGGGTCAACCCGTTTGCGTTGGTGTCGGCCGCCGTTGATAACATCCGGGCCCGACGGGTCGTGCGCGGCGGGTCGACCATCACGATGCAGATCGCCCGTATGATCGAACCCAAAGAACGGACGTTCAAGAACAAGATCATCGAGATCCTGCGGGCGTTCCAGTTGGAGTTGCATTACTCCAAGGACGAGCTGCTGGAGTTCTACTTCAATCTGGTTCCGTACGGCGGCAATCTCGAGGGAGTCGGGGCCGCGACCCTGTTCTACTTCGATAAGAGTCCCGGTGCGTTGTCTTTGTCCGAGTGTGCGATACTGGCGGCGATCCCGGCGTCGCCCTCGCGACTGCGGCCGGACAGAGATGCGGCACGTTGCCGTCGGCGACGAGACCACGTACTCGGATATCTGCACGATCGTGGCGTGGTTTCCTCCGGCCAGTACGATGCCGCCCGCCGTGAAGAGATGCCGAAACGTCGCCTATCGCCGCCGACCGCCGCGCCGCATTTCTGTCAGAGCGTCGCATCGTCGTTTCCGGATACGGTCGAGCTGGCGTCAACGGTTGACTTTGAACTCCAGGCCGTGTGCGAACGTCTCGCGCAACGACATCATGCCCGGCTGGCTGCGCGCGACATTCACAACCTCGCAATCGTTGTTCTCCACAATCCGACCGGCGAGGTGTTGGCACTGGTGGGATCGCCCGATTTCGGCGATAGCCGCCACCACGGCCAGATCAACGGGGTGTTGGCGGCGCGCTCGCCCGGTTCGACATTGAAACCGTTCGTCTACGCGCTTGCGTTCGACAAGGGAATGCTGTCGCCGGCAACGCGTCTGGCCGACATCCCCGTGAACTACCACGGGTACGAACCACGGAACTACGATGACCTGTATCACGGTGTGGTCTCGGTGCGACAGGCGCTGGTGCAGTCGTTCAATGTCCCGGCGGTCAATGTCGCCGCCGCGGTCGGACTGCCCGATTACTATGCACTTCTCGAGGCCGGCGGACTGAGCACTTTGCACCGGAAACCGCATGAGTATGGACTGCCGTTGGTCTTGGGTGCATGCGAAGTCAACCTGCTGGAGCTGGCGAATCTGTATGCCACGCTGGCCCGTGGTGGGATCGGACGCGATGTCGTACAACTGTGCACGCGCGACGCCACCGCCGAGCGGCGCCTACTGTCACCCGAAACCTGTTTTCTGATCAGCGATATCCTCTCCGATCTGGAGCGCCCCGATCTGCCGACCAGTTGGGAATTCACCAGCGATATGCCGCGCATCGCCTGGAAGACCGGGACATCATACGGACGGAAAGACGCCTGGACGATCGGCTACAATCCGACATATACCGTCGGTGTCTGGGCCGGGAACTTCTCGGGAGAGGGCTCGGTCGATATCGTCGGTGCCGAAATCGCCGCCCCGATCATGCTCGACATTTTCGGCGAAATCACCGGTGGGACGGAAGCCGAATGGTTCGCCATGCCCGATCGTGTCGAAGCACGCCGGGTCTGCGCCGTCAGCGGGAAATACCCCGGAGCATTCTGCGACGAGACGGTCTACGAACTTATGTCTCCGGGCATATCCCCTGCGGTTCAGTGTGACGTCCATCATCTGATTCTGGTGGACCGGGACGACGGTCACAGCCTGTGCCGGTTTTGTTGTGACGGCAGGAACTATGACGAGGTCACGGTAGCGGAATGGCCGGTCACCATCGCCGCCTGGCTGGCCGCCTCCGGACAGACCGACCCGATACCGCCGCACAACCCGGACTGCCACGGGCACCCCGTCGCCGCCGCGCCGGTGATTGTCTCGCCCGAGAGCGGTGCGGTCTACGCGCTGCCGGCGGGCCTGCCGTCGACCTACCAGCGCATCCTGCTCGAGGCCTCACTACCGCCTGGTGCGGCACAAGCCCACTGGTTCATCGACCGCCGACTCTACGCCTCGTGTGAAGCAGGGGAGAGGG
>DATKYL010000015.1:0-2032 GCA_035528515.1 Acidobacteriota bacterium
ACGACTAGCGAGTCAACCGGCACCTTCACGACCACGACGAGCTGGACGCATACGCCCGTGGGAGGCGGCGCGGCACCGGAGGGCGTGATTGTGTTCATCGTCGTGAACAACAGCGTGGCCGACGACTGCACAACCGTCACCTATGGCGGGACCGGGATGGCTGAAGTTGCGCTGTCCCCGAACATCAGCAATCAGGGCGAGGACTCGGTGACGTACGGATACTTCCTCGGAGCGACTGTACCGACTGGAGCCCAGACCGTGGCCGTGACTTGCACTGGTACATTCACGAAGAAGGCGTATGCCACCAGCGTCGAGGCCACCGAGGGGGATATGACAGTCGTGGACACCACAGCAGCCGAGGGCGTCACCGCGAACCCGTCTGACACATTGAGCCTCGGTGGCGTGGTGTCGTATTGCGCGATGGGCTGGTTCAGCGGCGTTGCTAACACTGGGTCGGTGAATCCGGCAACTGATTGGAACAGCTCCTACGAGCTGGATGAGGGTTCGCAGATGGTGGGCATGTACACCTATTCGATTATAGCATCGTCCGATGTGACATTCGGGCTTTCTCAAGGCAACGACGAATACAACATTCTCGGCGTCTGCATCCGGGAGCCCGCTGCCGCCGGCGGAACACGCCGCATCATGGTGGTGAACTAATGAAAAGACTACTCGTCCTGCTCCTGTTCCTCGCCACGCCCGCGATGGCGGCGGATTGGTACTTTTCCGACTGCGCGACCTATTGCCAGGATGGTGCCGTAGCGATCGGGACCGGTGCTTGCACCGGGGCTGGCACCGATATCAATAATCCGATCTGCCTCGATTGGGACAACGACGGCAGCGACGAAGGGTGGGGGTATGTTCAGGATGGGACTGCACCCGAGGTAGGCTCAGGCGACACGGTTTATCTATGCTGCGGCGACTGTGACGGGGCCGGAACCTGCACCCATAATCAGGACGACGTGATCACGATTCAGAATGCCGGACCGGTCACCGTGTCAGGCTACCCTGGGGAGACTGTCACCTATGACGGCGGCTCTACCGTGGCCGACTACACCCTTGGAGTGGTTCGTCACGTCTATGTCACCGTCGAGACATATGACGACTGGACCTTTCAGAACTACAACCTCCAGCACTACCAGTCGTACTTCTTTCACGCGCTCAACGCGCCGGACGGCTGGACTATTCAGAACATGACGATGAAATGGCTCGACGCCCTGCAGGACGATTCCAGCGTCGGGGACACATCTACCTGCGGAAAGGGGTACGCTGGCGACACATATGGAATCTACTTTCGCACAGGCAACCCCTCCGGAGCGCCGACCGCAACTCTCACGATTGCCAATATCGACATGCACAGTATCTGCAAGTTTGCGTTGCGGTTCAATAGCCTGAGCAACGGCACTGCGATTATCGTAGAGGACAATACGTTTTACAACATGGCCGGGGTCACGAACGGGTTTAACAATTCCGGCCAGAGGATACGCCGCAACACGGTCTACGATGTAGAGGTTCCGTTTTCTGAAGAATGGGGGACGATCGATCTCATCATCGAAGACAACATCATAGAGTGTCGCGGGACGTACAACATGGATTCTGGCAGGTGCCAGCAGGCGATCCAGATTAACGAGTCGGACAATCCACCCGGCGAGATAGACGGGATCTGCAACGACATCATCATTCGCAGGAACAAGATCATCGGGTACGCAAGCAGCGGTCAGGGGTCGTGGTATAGCGGTATCACCTATCTATGCGAATGCCTCGACTCAAACGGATGTGTGACGCTGAACGCGACGATAGAAAATAACTTCTTGCAGCGCATTGTTCCCAACATCACGGGCGGCACCTGCCTTGGGCCACGTCACGGGCTGTCGCTCATCACGAACAAGCCGGTCACTGTGAGACACAACACGATCCGGGAATCGTCGCTCGGGATGATTATCTGCGGCAACGGCACTGTCGCCCACAACGTCTACGGGAACATCATCGAAGACCCGCTCGACGCGCTGCCTGGAGTCTGGATCGAGGCCGA
>DATKYL010000016.1:0-9631 GCA_035528515.1 Acidobacteriota bacterium
CGACCGAAGTCTCCACCGGCCGTATCCTGGCGGTCGGCGCCGCGGCCAAGGAGATGCTCGGGCGCACGCCGGAGCAGATCCGGGCGGTGCGCCCGCTCAAGGACGGTGTCATCGCCGATTTCGAGATCACCGAGAAACTCCTCTCCGATTTCATCCGCCGCGTGATCCGTCACCGCTACCTGATGAAGCCGAAAGTCGTGGTCTCGGTCCCGCTCGGGATCACCGAGGTGGAGAAACGCGCCGTGCGCGACTCCGCGGAGAACGCCGGGGCCCGCGAGGTCTATCTCCTTCAGGAACCTATGGCGGCCGCGATCGGCGTCGGACTGCCGGTTGATCAGCCCTCGGGGATCATGATCATCGACATCGGCGGCGGGACCTCCGAAATCGCGGTTATCGCCCTCTCGGGGATCGTCAACAACATGTCGATCCGCATCGCCGGTGATGAGATGAACGAAGCGATCGTGATCTTTCTCAAGAAAAACTACAATCTCCTCATCGGCGAACTGACGGCGGAGAACATCAAGATCAAGATCGGTTCGGCCTATGCGTTGGATCGCGAAGAATCGATGGAGATCAAGGGACGTGATCTGATCGCCGGGGTGCCGAAGACGATGAAGATCTCGTCGGTGCAGGTACGGGAGGCGCTGGCCGAGCCGGTCGATGCGATCATCGAGGCGGTGCGCCAGTCGCTGGAACGGACCCCGCCGGAGTTGTCCTCCGACATCCTCGACCGCGGCATCATCCTCACCGGCGGTGGCGCTCTCCTGCGCGGGCTCGACCGGCGGCTGCGGCAGGAGACCAATCTCCCGGTCAACGTGGCCGACGATCCGCTGACCTGCGTCGTGCGCGGCACCGGACGGGTGCTCGAGAACATGGCGCAGTACAGCAAAGTCATGATCAAGAGTCGCCGCGATTGAGACACGGCCCGTTCGTTCTCAACGCAACCTCATTCTTTTCTGGGAGGCTGATCGATGCCCCGGAAACAAGCGCCGTCATTGGATCCGCAACAGATCGTCCGTTTTCTCGCCGATGAAGTCGGGCGCCCGGTACGCACGCGTGAACTGGCGCATCTGATGGACCTGCCCGAGCGCAGCTACCGTGCGTTCCGGTCGACCGTGCAGGCACTTCTCGCCGACGGCCGTCTCGTGCGTCTCAAACGCGGACGCATCGCGCCTCCCGATTCCCTCAACCTCGTGACCGGCACGGTCATGGTCAGACGCGGCGGGCATATCTTCTGCCGCGTCGACGCCGCCGAGGGATCGCCGACCTCCGGGGCGATCGAAGAGATTTTCATCCGCCCACGCGAACGGTCGACCGCGCTCAAGGGCGACCGGGTGATGGTGCGCCGACACGCCGACCGCGACGGCCCGTCGGCGGAGGGCGCGATCATCAAGATTCTCGAACGCGGCGGCGCCCCGGTTCTCGGCATCTATCACCGTTCGCGTCATTTCTCCTATGTCGTGCCTGATGCCCCGCATCCGTTGCGCGAGATCCTGGTCCCCAAACAGTACGCGGGCGGCGCCGAGGTCGGGCAACAGGTGATGGTGACCATCACCGATTGGGAAACACCCGATGCGACGCCGTCGGGGCGGATTACCGAAATCCTGGGCTACCCCGATGAACCGGGCGTCGATATCCAGCGCGTGATCAGTTCGTTCCAATTGCCGCGCAAGTTTCCGCCGGATGTACTCGCCGAGGCGCGCGCGCGACGCACCCAACTCGCACCGGCCGACTTCAAGGGACGCGAGGACTTGCGTGAGCTGGTCACCTTTACGATCGACCCCGCCGACGCCAAGGACCACGATGACGCCGTGTCGATCGAGCAACGAGGAAAGGGATGGCGGCTGGGCGTGCACATCGCCGACGTTGGCCACTACGTCACCGAGGGCGGTGCGCTGGATCGCGAAGCGTACGAACGCGCCACCAGCGTCTATCTGGTCGACCGCGTGATCCCGATGTTGCCGGAGCGGCTTTCCAACGATCTGTGCAGTCTGCGTCCGCGCCGCGATCGGCTGACTCTAACCTGCATGATCGATCTGGATGATAAGGCGTCGGTCGTACGCTACAAGTTCTGCCCAACGGTCATCCGTTCGCAGGCCAAACTTGCGTATGAGGACGTTTCCGACTACTTCAACAACGGCAAGCCGAATCGCGCGGCGAAGCCGTTTACCGATGTGCTCGATCAGATGCGCATCTTGTCGCAGCGCCTGCGGCGCAATCGGTTCGCCAACGGGGCGTTGGACCTTGAGGTTCCGGAAGCGAAAGTCTGGCTCGATGAAGAAGGACGTCCCGAGCGCATCGAGATGCGTCACTCCGATGAGTCGCATGAATTGGTCGAAGAGTTCATGCTCCTGGCCAACCAATGCGCGGCGCATCGGTTTCTCAGGCGCAACCTGCCCTGTCTGTACCGCGTGCACGCCCCGCCCGATCCCGAGAAGATGAAGGAGTTCGCCGGGTTTGTGGAAACGCTCGGGTTCAAGCTGGCGGTGGAGGGCGGCGGAGTTCAGAAGAAGATCTCCCGTCTCCTGGAACGGGTGAAGAACGATCCCCGGCGCGACATGGTGCACATGATCCTCTTGCGTTCGCTCATGAAGGCGGTCTACCAGCCCGAGAACATCGGCCACTTCGGGCTCGCCTTCCCGCACTACGCGCATTTCACTTCGCCGATTCGTCGCTATCCCGATCTCTGGGTGCATCGCCACCTCAAGAGAATCTTCGATAGTTCCTGGAGCGTCAAAGACCAGCACAAGGCGCGCGCCGCGCTGCCCGCGGTCGGGCGGCAATGTTCCGACCGTGAACGAGCCGCCGAAGAGGCCGAGCGCGAGTCGGTACGCATCAAACAGCTTGAGTACCTCGAGTCGCATCTGGGTGATGAGTTCAACGCACGGATCTCCGGTTTTCTCGAATTCGGGTTCTTCGCCACGCTCGAAGGCATCGGGCTCGACGGGATGGTACGCTTTTCCGGGATCGACGATGATTACTACGCCTGGGAAAAGGAGCGCTGGCGCGTTCGCGGACGGCGCAAAGGGCGCACTTTCAATCTCGGCGACACAGTTCGCGTGAAGCTCGTCCGCGCCGACACCGTTGCCCGCGAGGTCGATCTGGTCCTGACCGAATCACCTGCGGCCGACCCATCCGAAAACGGACGCCGCAGCCGGGCACGGGCCCGCCGCCGGTAGCGGAGCCGTTTCTGGCTGAGATTAGGTGCCCCACCCGAAGGGTGGGCTTCCCGCGCGCGAGCTTTGACGTCGGCCCACCCTACGGGTGGGGCACGGAGACGGACTAGCGGGGTGACGCCCCGCTTCGCGGGGTCTTCGAAGGGCCGGTGGCAGGCACAGGAGGGCCAGACTCGGCCGCAAACCAACAACTGGAGTCATCCCGAACGAAGTGAGGGATCTGCTTTGTCCCCGCGTCCCGAGCGGGAAGCTGACCCCGAGGCCCGGCCGACAGACCCCGCCCCCTCAGATCCAGTTGCCTCCCCTGCCATTTTGGCATAGATTTCCCGAACCAACGACGGGAGGATCATGCCACAGAATGGCCCCCAGCTCTTCAGTGTCACCGCCGATGCCGATCTGGCGGCGCGTTGGCGTCGCGCTCTCGCCCCGCTTGGCGGTACTCATACCGCCGCCGACGGTCTCGTGAGCGCGCTGCGTGTTCTGCCGGAGACGACGTTCGATCTGATCTTCGTCGATCCGACTGCCACCGATCTGGCGTTCGGACAACTGCTGGCCAAGCTGCGCTTGCGTGCGCCGACCGCCGATCTGCTCGTCGCCGCCGGCGACACCGATCATGAGGATGTTGTCGCCACCGACCGCTGGGGCGTCGCCTGTCGTCTGCCGCGTGATATCGATCCCGATGAATTGTCCCCGCGCGTCGGGTCGCTCTTGGCCGATCGGCAGCGCGTCCGCAAATGCGGCTGGGTCGGGATCACCAAGCCGATCCGTGCGGCCTCCGATCTGATCCTCGCCGCCGCCGGCTCCGAAACGACCGTGCTGATCGAGGGCGAGTCGGGCACCGGCAAAGAACTCGCCGCCCGCGCGGTACATCAGAACAGTCCCCGTGCGGGGAAACCGTTCCTGGCGCTCAACTGCTCGGCCTTCACCGAGACCCTTCTGGAAAGCGAGCTCTTCGGACATGAGAAGGGCGCGTTCACCGACGCATTCGCGCGCAAGAAGGGGGTCTTCGAGGCGGCCCAGGGCGGCACGATTTTCCTGGATGAAATCGGCGAGACCTCGCCCGGAGTGCAGGCGCGGCTGTTGCGTGTGCTCGAAGAACGGCAGGTACGGCCGGTCGGCGCGGCGCAGTCGATCTCGGTTGATTTTCGGATTGTCGCCGCCACCAATCGCGACCTGCTGCGCGACACCGGCGCCGCCGCCGGCCTGTTCCGGCGCGATCTCTACTATCGCATCGCCGTCCTGCAACTGACCCTGCCGCCGTTGCGCGACCGCAAAGGCGACATCCCAGCGCTGTTGGCGCATCATTTCACCGCCGCCGAGAAACCGTCGCGGCTGATCGACCGTCTCGGCGAGGAGGCGCTGGCGCGTCTGGTCGACTACGACTGGCCCGGCAATGTCCGCGAGCTGCGCAACTTTGTCGAACGCGCCAATGTGCGTCATCCCGACAGCATGATCGCGGCAACGGCGATCAGCGAACTCCTCGAAACCGTCCGCACGCCGCTGCATCTCCCAGTGGTGACCGGCCGACGGCCGGATACGGTCGAACGGGAGATGATCTTCGCCGCCCTCTCCGAACTCAAACGCGACCTCGACTACCTCAAACGCCGCATCGACCACGTCGCATCGGTGTCACCCGCCGACAACCCCGGCAGCGTTTCCACGACCGGCGATCTGCGTTCGATGAAACAAGTCGAACGCGACCAGATCATCCGCGCCCTGCAACAAACCCGCGGCAACCGCGCCAAAGCCGCCAAACTCCTCGGCATCGGCGAACGGACGCTGTACCGGAAGATCAGGGAGTGGGGGTTGTGAGGGGGCACGAGTCGCGAGGAGCCGGGTGCGTCACAGCTCTGCTGTGACATGATTCCCTTGCGCGACGGTTTCCCAGACAGGGGAGCCCCTGGTTCAGATGGTTGTGGGTTACAGGTGACGGTCAAAAAGCAGGTTCCTCGCTCCGCTCGGAACGACTCTTCTTCAGGTGCAGCGGGCTGTGGCATATGGGAGGGGCAGCGTGTCCGACCCTGGAGACAGGATCGCAGGGTCATCACTGCACGGCGGCTGTGATGCGAGAGACAGTCCGTTGGCCGACAGCGGACAGGACTACTACTGTTCTGTCATCAGTGAATCTCGGGGCAAACAACGCCGGTTTGCCGTAGAGATCCACGACTGACTCGTCGAGAAAGAGTTTCCAGGAACCACGGTCAAGAGCGAAGTAAGCCAGGTGACTTCCGTCCGGACTGAAGACTGGAAGTGACGCAAGCGCGAAACGTGAACTCTCTTTTCCGTCGCGCACCACGCAGTACTGCTCATCCGCGCATTGTGCCGTATAAGCCACGCTTCCGCCTCCCGGCGCGAAAACGGGAGGCCAGATGTGCCTGTACTCAGTCCCGATGTTGCCGTCGATCACGGCGACCTGTCGCAACGAGTCGATCCCGCCGACGTACGCTGTGCGGCGACAGTCATCGGAGAAACGGAATGTATTCACGTACGCATAGGAGAATGCACTCTGTGGGACTCCATCCACCACCATATGTTGAAGGGATGATGCGTCCTCATCCGCTGTGGTGATGACCGAGTAGGCGTACCGTGTCCCGCCGGGACAGAAGACGATGATGGAAACCCCGGCGTAGCCCGGCGAGCAGGTGCTGTCAATCAGAGCGTGCATGAGACTGTCTTTTTGCACCACGCACGCGACAACGCGCCCATCAGGGCTGAAGACGGGTTCCCGCGCGGACTGAAACGGGCCAATCTGCCTGTCATCGACGATCAGGTATTTGTCAAAGTTGATCTGGGCGGAGTACGCCACTTGGGCGCCGTCCGCAGAGAGCGCAATCTCACCGACGTACGTGTAACCGCCACGCTCGACTCCGTCAACGACCACGTACGCTGTGTCGTGGCGATACCCTGCATAAGCATAATGACGCCCGTCCTCTGAGAAAACCGGTCCCGCCGCCGTCTGTTCGTACCCCCGCCCTTTATCATTGTTGATCACCACGTAACGCGTCTTGCCCTTTCGCGCCGAATACCCGCAAAGTGAGCCGTCATTGCTGAAGTACGCTGATGTTAGTCCCGTGATGGCGTCGTACTTCTTCGAGACTCCATCCAAGACAGCCACAACGTTAGTGCCGAACGCCCCCCCGAGCGCCGCCAGATCCTTGTCGAACAAAGATCCCTTCTTGACGCCCAGGAAGAGGTACCGTTCTCCGTCCGGGCTGAATGTGATTGAATCGTCGAAGCGTACGAACCGCCCCAACGGTGCGTCGTTGACATACACATGGAGGTCGTTCTTCTCTACTCCGATGTAGGCCAATAAGCCACTTTCAGGGTGCATTTCCACATATACGATCTTCTCGAACCGGGGGCCCTGGACGCCGTCATGATAGATCTGCTGCTTATCTTTCTCGTTTATGACCAGAGCGAAGTGCCTTCCGTCAGCAGTCGACGCCACCCAATGTACGGAAGCGTCTCTCTCGTCCATCTCGTAGACAGTCTCTCTGTCCACGATTACTCCGGGACGCGCCGCGGATGTTCCGTGGGATTGCGCATTCGCCGGCAGGCGGACGCCAAGAGCGAGGACGACCGTGACTGCGAGAAAGGCGTTGCGCACGAGTGCCGTCCAGCACTTTCTTCTGACGATCACGGGTTGCTCCTCGGGATAACGTTTCTCGATCCATAAACTGCACAGGAGAGAAAGGATGACAATCCCCAGATCTCGTCTGTTCAGGCTTGCCGGGATGCTCACCTGTTTAATGGTGCTGTCATCCTGTTCGTCCACTATGTACGCTCCGCGCATGGGGGCCACCTCGAAGTTCTACACAAAGCAGGCTCCCACGCAAGTAGATCTTGCGCGATACGACTTCGGGCGCCTTGATAAGGGATATGGTCTGTGCCTATTCAGCTATCGATTCAGCGGTAACGCCGGAAACAAGCTTTCGGGATTCGAGCGGCAAACCAAAGAGGGCACTCGTGTTTGGGAATATCGATTCCCGGAAGGCGGATGGGATGTGAAACAGACTGAAGAGGAGATCCTCTTCTGGGGCTACCGAAGCTGGATGGTACTCGGACTGATGCGGGAAGGCATGGCTGTCCGCGTTCATCCGACATTCCACCGAGGTCGGATTGTCTATGGTGGGCGTCTCATTGTCGATCTCGCCGCCGAATCGATAACGGCCGTTGAGCAGCACTTTGACGAGGACATGGGAGACTGGCCGGCAAAGGAGGAGTTCATTTCGCGATCCATCAAGATCGATACGGTGCTGATGCAGGTCTATTGAATCGCCGATGACCCTGACGTCCGGACCTGTTGAGAAAGGCGGGTGCCCCACCCACCTCAGGCGGGTTCTGACATGATTCCCTTGCGCGACGGTTTCACAGATGGCGCGATCCCCGTCCCGCGCAAATGGTTGCGCGTTTAGGGTGACGGTCGAAAAGCAGATTCCTCGGCTGGTGGCCCTGACGTCCGTCAGGGTTTACTGAGGCCGAGACGTACGATGGCTCTTCAAAGTGATACGCTCGCGTCGGTGTTACCTCCTTATTGAACCGTGACCAAGGTCACGGCCACAGATGTGGCGTCGTGGCCCTGACGTCCGTCAGGGTTTACCAAGGACGGCGGTCAGCGCATGACACACCGCAAGAGCTACAACGATCCCGGCCACGCGCACTTCCTGACCTTCTCGTGCTTCCGCAACAGGCAGTTTCTAACCGATCCCCTGATCTGTACCTGGCTTGCCGAGTTCACTGAAAGCGCCCGCAAGGTAGAGGAATTCGATCTCTGGGCGTATGTGTTCATGCCGGAGCACGTGCACCTCCTGATCCGGCCGCGCAATGACGACTACGCCATTTCCCGGGTGCTGCGGAGGATCAAGGAATCGTTGACCCGACGCGTCCTGAAACACTGGGGGGATACGGCACCGAGAAAGCTCGAACAGCTGTGTTCGCACCAGGGACGGAGGGCAATTCACCGCTTCTGGCAAGCGGGTGGGGGGTTTGATCAGAATCTGTGCGATATGGATATCGTCAGGAAGGCGATCACATACATCGAGGCTAATCCCGTTCGCCGTGGGCTCGTGAGTGAGCCCGAGAGATGGCGATGGTCCAGCGCCCGCGCACGAGCGGGGATGGGGGATGTGCCGTTGACGATTGACCTCGTGGGGTTGATGCCGGCGCCTGCAGCAGGCGATCCTACTGAACCCTGAGGTACGTCAGGGTCGCGCGTGGGCAGGACCGGGTTCAGTAAACCCTGACGGACGTCAGGGCCACGTGGGGCAGGACCGGGTTCAGTAAACCCTGACGGACGTCAGGGCCACGCCCTCGGGCGGTAGTCCCCCCCCCACAAGACAGATGACATCCGTCCCCCGTTTCACGATATTGGGTTTGTTCGGTTGTCTATGCCTACATGGATGAAGGAGAGAAGAGATGGTTCAGTTCAAACTCAAAGGGAACACCTTCAACACCACCGGCAACCTGCCGTCGCTCGGCGCCGCCGCCCCCGACTTCAGTCTTACGAAGACCGACCTTTCGGAAATCACCCTGAATGACCTCAAAGGGAAGCGCGTCGTGCTGAATATCTTCCCGAGTCTCGATACCGCGGTCTGTGCCGCCAGTGTGCGCCGTTTCAACGTCGAAGCGGGCAAGCTCGACAATACCGTCGTCCTCTGCGCGTCGATGGACCTCCCGTTCGCGCACGAGCGGTTTTGCACAACCGAAGGACTGAAGGATGTCGTGGCGGTGTCGGATTTCCGCACCGGGGCGTTCGGACGCGCCTACGGGATACGGATCGCCGACGGTCCTCTGGCGGGCTTGCTGGCGCGCTCGGTCGTCATTATCGACGCCCACGGGAAGGTGACTTACACCCAGCTCGTGCCCGAAACGACCGAGGAACCGGACTACGACGATGTCCTGGCGGCCCTGAAGTAGGCCCCCGACACGGAAGGGGACGTTCGCGAATGGCACTCAGCGCGTTCGATGACAAAGCCAATAAGCCGGGCGCGAAAGAACTGGCCGCAGCGCTGGGACGCACCAGCAGCGCCTGGAACAAACTGAAAGCCTATCTCGCCGCGGAATACGCACCGCTCACCGAAGAGTGGAAGTACTACGGCCAGAAGTACGGCTGGACCCTGCAACTGAAACAGAAGAAGCGGACCATCCTGTACATGACGCCCCTTGAGCGTTACTTTCTCGTTGGTATCGTCCTCGGCGAGAAGACGGTGCGCGCCGCGCGTAAGAGCGATTTGCCGGACTGGGTTCTTGGCGTGATCAACAGAGCTACCAAGCACGTCGAGGGCAGAGGCATCCGTCTCGAGATCAAACGCCAAAGCGACCTTGAGGTGGTCGGAATACTCGCGGCGATCAAGATGGCGCATTAGTGCCTGAGTACCTGTCGATTTTTCGTGGAGGTGCGGCAATGGGAACACAGGGATCTGACACGAGGAGCGCGGGACCGACCGAATCCTCCG
>DATKYL010000017.1:0-4633 GCA_035528515.1 Acidobacteriota bacterium
CTTGGGTGCACCGCTCGGCGTCTTGGTCGTTTCCTGTATAGAGCTGCGTTTTCTTGCGGTCGATACGCAAGGCGTCAAACTGCTTCCGGTCGAAGTAGATCACGAGGCCATATTGGGAAAGCAGGTCGCCCGGGGCATCGGCGGACAGGACATCAAAGCAGCCGATCCAGGGCGACGGTGTGAGGTTGTAGTCGTCGAGACCAGGGCGTCTGGGACGGGCGGCCAGGACGGCTTTGGCGAAATGGCGCATTCGGTCATGGAAGGGATCGGGCTTCACAATCTCATAGAGGTCATCACGTGTAATTGACAGATATCGGATGTCGATTCCGACCGTCCCCGGAGGCATGACAATCGCAGCGGGGACAACGGGCTTCGGTCGACTCCATTGCAGACTGATGTCGAGGAATTCTTTAACGATCTGGCCGTACTCGGTGAGCGGATAGTCCTCCCAGTTTCGGAAGCAGTTTTCCGCGCCCCATTCCTCGGCCCAGTAGGTGGCGCCGGACAGCCAGGCGAAGTATAGGAGACGTCGTTGAAGCGATCGGCTGCTGCCGAGTTCAGGCCTGATTTGATGCCCCATGAGCTTGTTGTCCGGATTCTGGCCGCCGGGAAACCAGGGAGACCAGCCCAGCGCGCAGGGGCATCCGAACGGTTTACCACCCCAGGGCTCGTAGTAGACGCCGAAAGGCTTCTCGTACTGGCGGGCTGCACCGCGAACGCAGGCGATTTGCAGGCCGGTGAGCGGCACTTGGTTACCGATTTCGGCCATGACGTTCTTCGCGCCGAGTCGCAAGGCGGTATGGTACAGTTGGACGTAGCCATTGACCGCCATCACCTGGCCACCGGTTCGCCCGACGATCTGGCGAACGTAGCCCTCCAGGTAGCGATTCACATCGGCGAGGGAGTTGAGGGGTGTGAACAGCTTCCGATACGTATCATAATCGCCGCCGGAGAAGAAGGGGTAATCGACCCGACCCTCGTAGCCTACGAAATTCGCCCGGTCAAAGGGAAGACCTTGGCCTATCAGAAGCTTCTGAATGCGCTTATAGTCATGGATCGGCGAGTTGCCCCACTCGTGCACCTGGAAGCCCAGGAATTGCGGATCTTCTTTGAGTTCTCGGGCGATCGACTCAATGCCTTCGAGGCTCTGGTAGGGCATGCCACCGGTGATGCGATCGATGTAGTAAGGTCGGTTCGATGTTTTGGCTTGTTGCAGCAGCGGATTCGAGGCCCATTTTTCGCCGAATGGTCGTGTGTCGAGCCCCGTGTTATGCAAGCGGAATCCATAGTCGTTAAGGAATCCATGACGGCGCAGGCCCTCGATGAAGTCGGGATCAGCGTGAAACAGGAAGGTCATGCCATTTGATGGGTGCGATGTTGGCTGCGACGCAAACGTCACTCCGGTTCGAAGACAAAACAGCAGGGTGAAGACAACCGCGGCTGAGTGACGGCACCTTCGATTCATCAGCTCAGTATGAACGTGTATTCTCATACGGCATTATACATGTCTTATCGGCGATCTGCTTCACTCAGCACATTCCGGATCAGCGGGAACGTTTGCGCCAGTCAACGCTCGCGTTGCCCGCCGCCCACTTGATGGGACCTCTGTGTTCAGGGCGCTGTACTGCTGGCCGGTTCGCGCTCCCCATCGCGCTTGTACGCTGGATTGCGTTTCGGCAGCAGTGCATCGATATCCTTCAGGTGCTGTTCGATCAGATCATTCAATTCGTTGACCCTTTCGGACGTCTCCGCCGCCAGGTCCCTGGTTTCGCCGATGTCGTTCCTCAGGTTGTACAACTCGAAACGGTCGGTTTGATCAGGATTATCATGGAAGAACCGGATCAGTTTCCAGTCTCCCTTGCGGACCCAGGCGCCAGGAAGATTACCTGTCGCCTTGGTATAGTGTGGGAAAAAGCAGTATGCTGTATCCCGTGGTTTACCGGCTCCCAGCAGCGCAGGCACCTGACTTACGCCGTCAAACCTCTGTCCATTTCGAGGCTTGATACCGACCATGTCCAGCAGCGTCGGATAGAAGTCCACGCTGGACAACATCGCCTCGCTCGTAGCGCCGTGGGGCACCCGGCCTGGCCAAACGACGATACACGGCTCACGAGTGCCCCCCTCGTACAACGTGGCCTTGCCACCCCGCAGAGGCGCGTTACTGGTCGGGGGAGAGGTCAGCCCGAATCGCTGTCGCATTCGGTCGTCCAGCCAGTGAACGCCCCCATTGTCGGAGAAGAACACGATGATCGTGCGCTGGGCAATCTTCAACCGGTCAAGCTCATTCAGCAATGCGCCTACTGCGTCGTCGAGGCTGTGAACCATGGCCGAATAGACCGGGTTTCGCTGCGGCGATTTAGGATTCACCTGCCTCGCGTACCTCTGAATCAGTTCCTCCTTTGCGTCCCAGGGACCGTGAACAGAGAATGACCAGTAGTTGAGGTAGAAAGGGCGGTCCTTGTTTTCGTTGATGAATCTGATCGCTTCCGACGCCATTCGGTCTTCGATGTGTTCACCCTTCTGCCCCCTGAAGTCTAAGGAGGGAGGAAACTTCCACGGTGCCAGGTAGCTGCCGGCGGGGCCGGGGCCGGGGTAGTGCGGCACATCCACGTCGAACCCATGTTCCCGAGCGCTGTACGGTTCCCGTCCCAGGTGCCACTTGCCGAAATGCCCGGTGGCATAACCGGCCTCTTTCAGGGACACGACAAGCGTAGGATACGTCGTGTTGAGCCGGTTGGCGCTGACCGGGGTGATGGCTTTTCGGTCCGGCTTCGCGGACGTGCCGATGGTGGCCTCAAGCCGCGTCTCTGGAAGATGACAGGAGGGAGTGGTGATTCCGATTCTGCCGGGATAAAGCCCCGTCAGAATGCTCGCTCGGGTCGGAGAGCAGAGAGGATTCGCCGCGTAGGCATTGGTGAATCGAAGACCTTGTTGCGCTAGCCGGTCGATGTTCGGCGTGCGATAGAAGGCGCTTCCGTAAACGGACGTATCTCGCCACCCCAGATCGTCGGCCAGGATGAATACGATATTCGGTCGGGAGTCTGCGGCCACAGCCGAGGACTGAGCACTCGCCATAAAGCCCAAAGCCGGAACGGAGAACGCGATCTTCAGTATGGTGACGTTACTTCTCATGACCCGCATCCGATGACCCAGAACCGACCTATGAATCCATGACCGCACATCCGTGCAAGACGTTCGGATTGGCTGCGCCGCGAGGGTAGTTCAGCCCCTGTTATGTTTCTGGACTGGTCGGACAAGGGAGTGCCCAGCCAGCGGGGGATCGTCCTCGCTCGGTCTCGTCGCCGTTATCTTCGCCCTTTTCAAGTGTTTGATGTCCAGGCCAAAGCGATCCATGATGGTCGGAGCGATGTCCGCACGGTCGCCACTTCGCTTGACGCCCGGATCATTTGTAGCCAGGAAAACGTGCGGCGCGTTTCGGTGCCGCATCAGACCTTCGTCAAAGCCGTGGTCGGCGGTCACGTAGATCAGCGTTCTGTCGTAGAGGTTCAGATTCCTGAGCTTGCGAACGATCCTGCCTGTCCACGTGTCGTTCGAGATCAGGGCATCATTGTACTCCTTGGAGTTCTCACCGAAACTGTGGCCCTTGTGATCCACCTCGGCAAAGTGAACGAAGAAGAAGAACGGCTTGTCCTTGTACTTTTCCAGCAGTTCGATCGCTCTCGTACCGACCTTCTTGTCCTTCAGAAGGCCGTATTCCCACACGTCGCAGACCTTGTGCATGTTGGCGTAGGGCTTGCCGGGTGTGACCAGATACTTCGTCCCGCCTTCTTCGGTGATATAGCTGCCGACCTCAGGAATGATATTTCGCCTTCGGACCGGTCGGCTGGCGGCTCGCTCCTGATCGTCATCCTGATCACGCTGCTTTCGCCGCTGTTTAGGAGGAAGCTTTAATAAGGCTTCCACCCTGGCCGCCTCCTTGTCGCTCAGGCGAATCTTCTTCGGCGGGTCGATCTCACCGCAGTGGCCCTTCTTGCCGATCACCGCGACACACACGAACTTGTCCGGTCCGAAATGCTCCTTGAGTCGTCCGAAGATACTCAGCCCTTCGGGAACGGGTTGATACTTGGAATTGCTATAGACGCCCGTGACATCGGGATCGTAGCCGGTGAGGATCTGACTCCATCCGGCCTTTGTGTCCGTTGTACCCCGGATGTCGATGTCTACCAGCGCACCTTCGCCCGCGAGTGCCTTGAGGTTGGGGAGTTCACCTCGGGCCAGGCACTCATTCACGTGGGCACGTTGTGCCCCATCCCACCCTATGAGAATGATGTTCCTGGGGGCCTGGCTGCGGTCGGCCTGCGCGAAGGCCGCGCTCGAGACTATGCCCGCAACCGACAGCAACGCCAACCACGTCTTGATCCTGCACATAGCTGTCCCTTTCATTCTGAATGAGTCGTTCAACGATCCCTTCGCCGGATCGTCGAATGACGTGACGAACATTATACCACCCTGATCACGGCTGCCCATGGCAAGCACGGCAGAAGGGGAAAACAACGCATCACGCTGTTTGGCCCGGCCGTTGTGATCTCAGGGTCGTCGACGATGTGGGTTCTCAGGCCTGAGCCATGTTGAGACACCTCTCTGAAGCATGAATGACACAAGGCACCAACAG
>DATKYL010000018.1:0-4188 GCA_035528515.1 Acidobacteriota bacterium
ACCCGACGGCCGCAGCGTCTGTTTCGTCTCCAACAAGAACGGCATCTACAACCTGTACCTGCTCGATTCATCACGGGCCGAACCGTATCCGATCACCGACGCGCTCTCCGGATGTTTTGCCCCGACGTGGTCGCCCGACGGCAAGAGCATCGCGTTCACCGCCTTTTTCCGCGGCGGCTTCGACGTGTTCCTGATGACCGAGATTCGACCTCGTGTCGCGGACGGCGACGAACTGGAATTGACCGCCTTCATGCGCAGGACCACCCGCCCCGATTCGAGCGCCCTGGTCACGCCCGGCGACGTCCTGCTCGAAGAGCGATCGCACCGGATCTTTGAGGAAGACCTGGAGTTTACGTCCTACGTCCGCAAAGCCGACAGCCCGATCGAGCATCGTCCGCTCGGCGTGGTCGACACAGTCGCCGTTGCCGATTCGACGGCCGCGGCCGATTCCGTGGACGCTACGCCGGTGATCGGGACGCGCGTGACTGACACGCTTGAAACCACGGAGGGAACGGTCCCTGACTTCCGGCCCCCGGACACGCCGCCCGCCGATTCGACGACGCTCGCCGTCACGCCCCAGTCGGACACGACACCCTTCGAGGTGCACACGTACAAACGGAAATTCTCGCCCGATCTGGTGACCGGCGGATTGGGATACGACACGTTCTACGGTCTGCAGGGGCAGTCATTCTTCGTGATCTCCGACTTTCTCGGTGACCACCAGTTTTTCATCGTCACCGACCTGGTTAACACCATCGATCAGTCGAACATCCAGGTCTACTATGCCTACCGGCCGCGGCGGATCGACTATGGGATCGGCCTGTTCCACTCGAAATACTACTACATCGATTATGATGATCGCCTGTTCTCCGACCGGACCTATGGGATGCTGGCCAACGCGTCCCGGCCGTTCTCGAAATTCACGCGCGTGCAGTTCGACGCCTACATGATCTTCATCAACCGCGTCTTCTCCGATGCCAACGATGAGGGGATCTTCGAGGATCGCTTCGCCCGTGTCGGACTGGGGTCTCTGTCGCTGGTGCACGACGACATTAGTTGGGGCATGACCGGCCCGGTCAACGGCCGTCGCTACCGGCTCTCGGCGGAATACGCCCCCGGCGGCCTCTCGGAGGGCGTCTCCTATCAGGCGGTCGCGCTCGACTTCCGTCAGTACTTCCGTCTCGGCCGGCGCTACAGTCTCGGTCTGCGGGTGGGCGGCGGCGTCTCCGGCGGCAACAGCGCCAAACGGTTCTATCTCGGAGGAGTGGAGAACTGGATCGGCTCGAAGATCGGCGACATCAATGTGTACGACGTCGAAGGTCTCTATTTCTCGCAGGTAATCACACCACTGCGCGGTTTCAATTACTACGACATCGTTGGCAACAAGTACTTCATCGCCAACGCCGAGTTCCGCTTCCCGTTTATTGACCGACTGGCGATGCGCTTTCCGCTCCCGATCGTACTCTCGCAGATCGCCGGGGCCCTCTATTTTGATATGGGTTCAGCCTGGCAGGGCGATCAGTTCCATGGGGCCACCAGCGACGGCGGCTTCCACTTGAAGGATCTCAAGGCCTCCTTCGGCTATGGCTTGCGCGCCAACCTCGGCTTCGTCGTCTTCCGCTTCGACCAGGCCTGGCGCACCGATCTGCGCAACGTTCTCGGTCATCCCAAGTCGTATTTTTCGCTCGGGGCGGATTTCTAATCGCCGCGCATCCGCAGTAGCCGTGGCAACGTAGGTCAGGAGCCCTGTGTTCTAACCTGCGATGTGGTGGAAAATCTTCACTGGGACGCTTCGAACCGCGCAGGGCTCCTGACCTACAGATCCACCCCCGCATCACGGTACGTATCCGGCGCGCCCCCCTCGGGCAGGGACGTCCAAATCCCCGCCAGAGTTGGTCTGGCCCGAGGCCAAGTTCTTTGTTGCTGGTCGATTCACCTTCTGATACTTTGTTATCTGCGTATCCTTTCGTGAGGTTCACCGAACGATAACGTAACGGAGTAGCCATGACATACGGATTCAGGCTCGCTTTGATCATCGCGCTTATCGCGTGCGCGATCAGCCCGGCTGTTGCCTCAGACTATGGTCCGGAGATCGATTCTGTCCTCGCCGCCGCCGGTGACAACCGCGCCCAGTTGGAGCAAGTCCTCGAACACTACGCGCAGCAGGGCGATTCGCTTAAGTTCGCGGCGGCGCAGTTTCTGATCGCCAACATGCGCGAGCACTCTTATGTCACCTATTACATGCATGACACCAGCAAGACCGAGGTGCCCTTCGACGTTCTGGCATATCCCAACTACGATTCGTTGCAGAAGGCGGCCGACGCGATCGAGGACGCTCGCGGTACGCTGGATTTCAGCCGCCATGAACCGGTCTACGACCGTAACGTTATCACCGCTGAGTTTCTGATCGGGCAGATTGATTACGCTTTCATGGCCTGGCGTGACAAACCGTGGGCGCAGAAGATGCCGTGGGAGGATTTCCGCGACTACGTGCTGCCATACCGGGGCAGCAATGAACCGTTGGAGCCGTGGCGGCAGGCCTTCTGGGAGAAGTACCGCGGATTGGAGTCGGGCATGACCGACCCGACCGACCCGGTCGAAGCGGCCCGTCTCATCAATGAGGATATCAAGTCCTGGTTCGGTTTCGACCCCCGCTATTACTACCATCCCACCGATCAGGGTCTTGAGGAAATGCTCCAGTCTCATCTCGGCCGCTGCGAGGACATGACCAACGTCACCATCTACGCGATGCGCGCCAACGGCATCGGTGTTACGAGCGATTACACTCCGTACTGGGCCAACTGTGGCAACAACCACGCCTGGAACGCGGTGGTCACCGCCGACGGCCGCGTGATCCCGTTCATGGGCGCCGAAGCCAATCCGGGGGAGTACCGCCTGGCCAACAAGGCCGCCAAGGTCTACCGCAAGACATTCTCGGAACAGAAACAGAACCTCAAGTTTCAGGAGAACAAGCAGGATTCTCTGCCGCGCTGGCTGGCCGGCAAGTCGTACCGCGACGTCACCGCCGATTACTTCGACGCATGCGACGTGACGGTCGCATTCGCCCAACCGATGCCCGATTCGGTCAGCATGGCCTATCTGTGCGTTTTCAACTCGGGAGAATGGAAACCCATTCACTGGGCGCGTATCGACGGTCAGAACGCGACATTCATTGCGATGGTCGGCGGTATCGCTTACCTCCCCGCGATCTATCTCAACCAGGAAATCGTACCGTTCGGATCGCCGTTCCTGCTGAACGACGACTGCAGTCAGACCGCCCTCGTCCCACAGCCCGACCAGCCGCAGTCTCTCAGCCTGGTTTCAACGTCCATGAAGAAGATGGTTTTCTCAACGGAGGGAATTGCACAGTCGTTTCTCTCCAGCGGACAGGAATACGAACTGTCCTACTGGCTTGACGGTTGGCAGTCGGTCGGCACCAAGACCGCCACCGATCAGCCCCTTGTCTTCGACAGTGTGCCCTCAGGCGCACTTTACTGGCTGGTCGCCAAAGACTCCGATCAGGAAGAGCGGATATTCACGGTCGATTCGGCCGGTGCTCAGGTCTGGTGGTAGTTTGATCGTGTAATCACCAACGTAGGTCAGGAGCCTTGTGCTCTCACCTACGATGTGGTGTAACATTTTCACCTGAGAGCTGTGAAGCGCGCTGGGCTCCTGACCTACAGCCTATTGACTCTCGTGCGGCGGGTGGCCCGGACGCCTGATCCGGGTTTCTTAGGACCTTCTCAGCTATGACAAGGTCCCATCAATGACAAGAGCGTGATTGCCGTTTGAGACATTTCTGTGAGACCCGGACCAGGCGTCCGGGCCACACCCTTGGAGCCTCGCGCGCACCCGCGCGACCGACTCGTGTGCCAACGCCCCTCGGTCCGTGCGTCCCGCTACTTCGCCTTATACCGGTCCGCGTCGGCGAATATGTCGATCACCTGCACACGGGTCCGGAATGTCGCGCCGTGGGCGACACCCGCCGGGATGTAGTACCAGTCGCCCTTGCGACGCGTCTTGGTCTCGTCGCCGATCGTCAGGTCCATCTCACCTTCGAGCACGACGCCCCATTGGGCACCGTGGGAATGCATCGGGACTTCACCGATCGGTTGGATGTCAAAGAAGACCGCCTGCTTGTCATCGCCCTGCAAAAGCCACCCGCGCACACCCTCGAACGGTATATCG
>DATKYL010000019.1:0-6234 GCA_035528515.1 Acidobacteriota bacterium
AACTTCCTGCCATTCGTGCGGTTACAGCGACCGCGAAAGGACAGTCGTGCCAATGAGGTCCCTCAGAATGAACGGCGCAGGGAGCGGCCAATTATGACTGTTCCGGTAACACCATGTCCGTTCCGATTCACTCTCCAAGCGGTCGTGGGTCTGGGCGCAATCCTGTTCTGCCTCTGGGTTCAGCCTCTCGGCGCGCACGATGCTCAGCCGACGCGAATCATCGTCGATACCGACATGGCACTCGATGACGTCCGGGCGCTGATTCTCCTGACCGCCATCGATGAGATCGACCTCGCGTGCGTGGTCACATCCGACGGCGCGTGCACGCCGCAATCGGGCGCGGCGAACGCCGCGCGGCTGCTCGCGTATCTCGACCGGCCGGAGATTCCCGTCGGTGTCGGATTGACTCTCGGGGAACCCGGGCCCCCGTGGCGTCCGATGTCGGAATCGCTGGGCTGGGCGGATGTCACCGCGGCAGGCGCACAGGAGCCGGCAGCGGACGGGCTCGCTCTCGTGACCGACGTGCTGACACGAAGCGACGGCCGGATGGTCTATGTATGCCTCGGGCCGCTGTCGAATCTGGCGGCACTGATGCGGACGCATCCGCAACTGGTTGAGGATGGTCTTGCAGAGATCTATTATCAGGGCTCGGTCCCCGACACGACAGCGGGTTCGTGGAACACGGCACGCGACTCCGCCGCCGCGGTCGGCGTCTTCCGCGGGGACGTTCCGATCCGCGTGTTTGATCTGGAAGACAGCGCGTATACGGTTTTCGACGCCGCCTTTCTGGAACAGTTTACGCCGTGCTCGTCGGCAACCTGCGGACTTCTTCGCCGCCTGCACGAGCATCCGCGCGTACGGGGACTGGTGGACGCCGGCCACTTCCGTTGTTGGGATGAAGCAGTCGCGCTCTGTCTGGCGGATCAGGCGCTGTGTTCGTTTGTGCCGTTGCCGGGACGCGACCACGTGGTTACGGCCTCGTCCTGGCAACAAACGGCAGCCCGCGCGATGTACGTTAATCTGCTCACGGAGGACACGCCGGTGAAACAGAACGAACCAGCCACCGTCGTTTTTGCGCGATTCCCCTCAGACCCCGGCCTGCTGCGCGACGACGTCCGCGCCTGCGCCGACGCCATCATCGAACGGCACGGGCTTGACGAGTGGAGAGCGGTCGTGTTGACCAACGAGTTCCACCGACACCTCGGCGCCTACTCGATCCTGGGAGCGAAAATGGGCGTCCGGGCGCGCGAGATTCTCAATGCCCCGTCGGATGAACTGCGTGTCATCAGCCACGCCGGGAACACACCCCCCTTAAGTTGTATGAATGATGGACTGCAGGTCGGGACGGGAGCGTCGCTGGGCCGCGGCATGATAACAGTCACCGACGCTGTCGCCGCCGCGGAGGCTGTGTTCATCGCAGAACAGCGGCGGCTGACGCTGCGCGTGCGTCCGGAGATTGTCGCGGACATCGAGGACAGCCTGGGACGGCTCCTCCAGACCACGGGCTCGCTGACACCGGAGTACTGGGATGGCGTCCGCGATCTGGCGTTGACGTATTGGCGTGACTGGGATCGCGGTACGATCTTTGTCGAAACCCTTGAACAGGAGGCAGGCCGCGGGCGCTGAAACGGCAGCGTCTCCGACTATCCGTCATCGAACGCGCTGCCCTTCAAAGCCGGTCTCATGACACATTTCTGTGTAATCGCACAGCCTCCGGTGCACAGATGAGTGCAACTTGACCTGAGGCATCACGTGCGGCCCGGATAGGGAAAGAACGGGATCGATCACGTCGGCGTCGAGACGACAGACGATCCCCGACCGGAACTTTTTGTGAGGAGGTAGTAATGTCGGTGGGAAGAACTCTGGGTCTCGCTGCGGTCCTCAGCATTGCGGTATCGCAATGGACGATCGCGGCCCCCGGTGATACGGTGAAATCGGTGCCGTCGCCGTTCGCCTGCCCGCAGGGGCTCACCTACGACGGCTCACACTTGTGGTGTGTCGACAGAAGAACGGACATGATCTACCGGATTGATCCGGCGGACGGCGCGGTAACCGATTCGTTGCCATCGCCGGGCTACGTACCGCGCGGTCTCACCTGGGACGGCCGGCGGCTGTGGTGCGTGGACGCGGACGAGGAACTGATCTACGCGATCAACCCCCGCACCCGCATCGTCGAGCAGACGATTGATTGTCCCGCATCCCGTCCGGGCGACCTCGCCTGGGACGGCACCTACCTCTGGATCGTCAGCGACGGCGACGATAAGATCCATCAGATCAGCCCGGAGGACGGCACCACGATCGTCTCGCTCACCGCGCCGACGGCGAACCCGGTCGGTCTCACCTATGACGGGACCTATCTCTGGGTCAGCGACCGGATCGGAGACCGTATCTACGGCATGACCACGGACGGCGGCGACGTGATCTATACGTTTGCGACACCCGGACCGCACACGTGGGGGTTAGCGTGGGACGGCCGGCACCTCTGGAACGTCGACTACCAGACCGACCGGATCTACCAAATGACGTCAACCGGCGACGCGCGCTACAAACGTCTGACACACAAGACGGAGGGGGTTGAGTTCCTCCATCAGGTAAGAAATCACGGACCGGACACGGTTCAGACGCTCGACGTCTACTTCGCGATTCCGCAGGAGCGCGACAATCAGGAGATTCTGTCGCCCCCGGTGTTCGACCCGGAACCGACCGCAATCATTCCCGACCGCTGGGGACAGAAAGTCGCCCACTTCCATTTCGAGAAGATCCCCCCCTCCCAGTTCGCGACCGTACGCATGCAGACCTCTGTCCGGCTGCACGAGATCCAGTATTCCGTCGATCCGCGGACGATCGGGACGGTCGACCAGTGCCCCAAAGAGATCAGGGACATGTATCTCGCGGACGACACCAAATTCGGGCTGACTAACGAGCAGATCATGAAGGGTGTCAAGGAAGCGGTCGGCGACGAGACCAACGCGTACTGGATTGCCCGCAAGATCTTCAACTACGTCATCGACCACATTGAGTACGAACTCGCCGGAGGCTGGAACATCGCGCCCACCGTCCTCGCGCGCGGGACCGGATCGTGCTCGGAGTACAGCTTTGTCTACATCGCCATGTGCCGCGCGGCGGGCTTGCCGGCGCGTTACGTCGGGTCGATCGTGGTGCGCGGCGACGACGCATCCTACGACGACGTCTTCCACCGCTGGGTGGAGGTATACCTGCCGAACTTCGGCTGGCTGCCGGTCGATCCGTCGGGCGGCGACTCCCCGTGGCCGTCGGGACGCGCGAATTACTTCGGCCACCTGCGCGATCGGTATCTGATTACCACCGAGGGCGGCGGCGGCTCGGAGTACCTCGAGTGGGGCTACAACGCGAACGCGCGATGGACGACGAAGGGCCGCTGCAAGCTGGTCGCCGAGAACTTCGCCGAATGGACTCCAATCGAGACGGCGGCTGACTGACCGCTCGGTCGTCACGTTCGATCGATCTGCCCCGCACCGGGAATATCGCCTGGTGCGGGGCGGATCCCTCATTGGCGCAGTCTCTGCCCGACGCGACCTTCCCGGATTCTCCCTGACGTGAAAGACAGGGAGGTCCGAATAAAGCACGACCCCCGACGCGAACCAGTCGCATCGGGGGTCGGTTACGTCCTCAGTGTCGCGAATTAGATCTTGCGCACGTTGGCAGCCTGCGGGCCCTTGGGGCCGGCTGTGACCTCGAAGCTGACGGCGTCGCCCTCATACAGGGACTTGTGTCCGTCGCCCTCGATCGCTGTGTAGTGGACGAAAACATCCGCGCCGTCTTCGCGCTCGATGAATCCGAAGCCCTTGCTGTCGTTAAACCACTTGACGGTACCTTCCGCCATGATCCACATCCTTTACTTACCGGGGATGAATCGGCATCCCCCATCCGTTAGCCACTATGGCCTGTGAAATCAGTCGATCTTTTCTTGGAGTGCTTCCGGGGATTAGGTACCGCGGGGTCGTTCCTTGAAAAGCCCACCGTTTCATTCCTCGACCGATTATACGTGCGACGGGATGGCATTGCCAACAAAATAGAATGATCCACGCAAAAAAAAAGTCCGTCCCGCCGATCATCCCCCGGTATCACACGGCGGCAGCCGCACGCCTCCCCGTGCCGGCGGCGACTCTGGCGGCGTCCCGATATCCCCCACGGTGCCAACGAGATACAGCATCGCGGCGGTGGCGGCGGTTCGGGCCGCAGTGTGTTTTGGGAGCCGACCGCAATCGGAGAAATTGTGTGGGCCGTTGCCGCGTCCGGCTGTATCATGTCGTGACGATGAGGCACGTCCTCCCAAATTATGGCGGGTGGCGAACTGGTCACCATCCCCAAAGACGGCGGGCGCGCACACACATCAAGTCAGATCCGCTGTGTCGCGTTCGGCCAACGGTGGCCGTGAGATCGTCGGTAGTCCGGAACCCAAGCATCGTAGAACCTGAGGAGAAACGTGCGTAAACTCCAAATCGGCATTATCGATCTCGTATCCAAGTCGGCCCACCCCGGTCTCTGGGCCCGGGTGATGAACGCCAATTTCGCGAGCATCATGCCGCAGGTCGTGGCGAGCTGGTGTGAGACGCAGGGGCATGATGTCACGCTGGTTTGCCACACGGGGTTCGAGAATCTTCTCGAAGAGCTGCCGGCCAAACCCGATCTGGTCTTCATCGGCGCGTTCACCGAGGCCGCGCATCTGGCGTATGCGATCAGCAATCTCCTTCAGTCGCGCGGCGCCATCACCGCGCTGGGAGGACCTCATGCCCGCTGCTATCCCCAGGATGCCCGGCGGTACTTCGACTATGTTCTGGGCTTCACCGATCAGGACGTGATTCGCGACGTGCTCCAGGATTGCACGCGCCATCGGCCGTTTGGCGTGCATCTCTCCGCGAAGACGCAGCCGACCTCTCTTCCCGGAGTCCACGAACGGTGGAGGTTTGTCGAAGCGACACTGCGGAAGGCCCCGACGATCAAGATCGTGCCGATGATCGGCAGCCTGGGATGTCCCTATTCGTGCAGCTTCTGTATCGATGCCAGTGTGCCATATCAGCCGATCGATCCCGAGACCATCAAGGATGATCTGCGGTTTCTGTTGACGAAATTCCGCCGGCCGCACGTCGGCTGGCACGATCCGAATTTCGGCATTCGTTTCGACGAGAGCATGCAGATTATCGAAGACGCCGTCCCCCCGGACCGCATCGATTTCATCGCGGAAAGCACGCTCTCGCTTTTGTCCGAGGATCACGTCAAGCGCATGAAGCGAAATGGATTCAAGGCGCTGCTGCCCGGAATCGAATCGTGGTACGAGCACGGCGGCAAGTCGAAGACCGGCAAAGCGACGGGTATGGAAAAAGTCCGCGAGGTTTCCGACCAGGTCAACATGATCCTCGGGCACGTGCCGTACATGCAGACCAATTTCGTTCTCGGACTGGACAGCGACGAAGGGACGGAGCCGTTTGAACTGACCAAGCGGTTCCTCGATATGAGCCCGGGCGTCTTCCCTGCGTTTTCCTTGCTGACATCATTCGGGCGGGCCGCACCCGTTAATCTCGAATACCAACGCACCGGACGCATCCTGCCGTTCCCGTTCCACGTGCTCAATAACCACCATGCCATGAACGTGCGCGTGAAGAACTACACTTGGCCTGAATTCTATTCGCACATCATCGATCTTTCCGACCACGCTTTCTCGCGACGGATGATGGCCCGGCGTCTCAGGGTCAACGGCCTGGGGATTCCGGGGGGACTGAATCTCATCAGAGCGCTCTCGTCCGAGGGTGGGGGGCGGATCCGGTATTTCCGCAGCGTGCGTTGGCAACTCGATACCGACCGCAGGTTTCGCGCCTTCCATGATCAAGATTCGCTCGAAGTCCCTCCGTTTTACTCGGATCGGATTCGCGCCGATCTGGGATCCTTCTGGGAACTGCTGCCCGACGACGCTCTTCGACACGATCCCAATGAGTACTTGAACTCTCACATGGCTGAGACCGCTGCGGGACTGCTGCCCGCACCCGCAGTCGATCAGGCCGCCGTGGCAGCTCCCCTCCCCAGTCACGAGCCCACAGCGACGCTGGACACGTGACGCCGGCATGTCCCCCCTCAGACATCCTGCCCACTCGGCGCCCAGCGTCAAGGGGCGGGAGAGGAAACAAACGTGCCTGCTAGCGGACGGGCTGATTCCTTGTTTGGATGCGCCCTGGGGGCTTGTGCGGGACCGGAAGCCGG
>DATKYL010000020.1:0-6124 GCA_035528515.1 Acidobacteriota bacterium
GACGAGGAGCCGGTCACCCATGATGTCGCCCTGCCGCGGCGCGAGCGGTCCACCGGTGTCGGCCACACCGAATTCGACGTCGAATTCGATCCCGGTCTCCCGCTGGCCGCCGACCTGGGCCGCCGCGATTTCACGATCAACGCGATCGCACAGGACTGCGCGACCGGCACCCTCGTCGATCCCTTCGACGGCCGCGCCGATCTCCGGGAACGCGTCCTGCGGATGGTCTTTCCCGGATCGTTCACCGAGGATCCGCTACGCATACTGCGGGGCGCTCAGTTCGCCGCCCGCTTCGGCTGCACGATCGAGCCCGCCACCTGGGAGGCGATGCGCGAGGCGGTGCCGCTCGTCGATTCGGTCAGCCGTGAGCGGGTAGCAGAGGAGTTGACCAAGCTTCTGACCCTCGCGGCGGAGCCGTCGGTCGGTATCCGGATCCTCCAGACCCTCGGTGTCCTCGAATGTCTCCTGCCGGAGCTGGCCCAGACACTGGGAGTCGATCAGCCGGGCGGGTATCATGCCTACGACGTCTTCGAGCACTCGCTACGGACCGCCGATGCCGCCCCGCCCCGGCTGAAACTGCGCTGGGCCGCGCTACTGCATGATGTCAACAAACCTCAGTGTCGTGAAATCGGAGAGGATAAGGCCACGTTCTACGGGCACGACCGCCAGGGCGCCCGCACGGCAAAGCGGATTCTGACCCGTCTCCGGTATCCCAATGACCTCGCCGATCAGGTCGCGCTGCTGGTTGACAAGCACATGTTCACCACCGGCGTGAGTGATAAAGGGGTGCGGCGGCTGATCCGCAAGCTCGGGCCCGAACTGGTCTACGATCTTCTGGACTTGCGGCGTGCCGACGTGGTGGCCCAGGGGAAAGGCGGACACACCGGCGACGTCGATGAGCTTGAAGCACGTATCACCGCTGAGATCAACAGCAAAGCCCCGTTCAATCGCACCGATCTGGCGGTCGACGGCGGTGATCTGATGACCGCGCTCGGCTTGGCCCCGGGGCCCGATCTCGGTCGCCTGATCGATGCCCTGTTGGAGGCGGTCCTCGACGATCCGGCGCTGAACACCCGTCGCCGGCTGCTGGCCCTGGCCCGCAAGCTGTTGGCGGACAAGCCCAGCAATTGACATCACGGGAAACCCAAGGGCGGAAAACTGTTGAAGCGTCCCGGAGGCATCCCTACATTGGCGGTCTCCGTGCCACGCGCGCGGAGGACGGTCTCGGACCGAGCGGGACCCGAAGAGATTGAGATAAAGACACGGTTTTGGCGCACGTGAGACGATACAGCGGAGCGATGCGATGAAGATTCATGAGTATCAAGCCAAGGAAATTTTCGCCGCCGCAGGCATACCGGTTCCCCAAGGCCGCGCCGTCAGCACGCCGGCAGAAGCGCGGGCGGTGGCGGAAGAAATCGGCGGCACGGTTGTAGTCAAGGCGCAGGTGCAGGTTGGCGGGCGCGGTAAGGCCGGTGGCGTCAAGCTGGCGCGCACGCCGAAAGAAGCGGAAAACTATGCCGCGGCCATATTGGGCATGGATATCAAGGGTCTGACCGTCCGTCGGGTCCTGGTGGCTGAGGCGGTGGAGATCGCCTCGGAGGCGTTTGTCGGCATTGTGATCGATCGGATGCACCGGCGGCCGATGCTGATCGTTTCCGCCGCGGGCGGGATGGATATCGAGGAAGTGGCGAAGCGGTCACCCGAGAAGATCGTCAAACTCCCGCTCGATCCCTCGCTGCCTTTCCAGCCGTTCCAGGCGCGGCGTGTGGCCTATTCGGTCTACGATACCCCCGCGGTGATCAAGCAGGCGACCGACATTATCGCGAAACTGGTCGGCGTCTTCTGGGACAACGACTGCTCGCTGGTCGAGATCAACCCGCTGGTCGTGACCCCCACTGACAAAGTGATTGCCGTCGATGCGAAGATCAATTTCGACGACAACGCCGACTGGCGTCACCCCGAGTGGGAGGAAATGCGCGATCCCGACACCGAACTGGCGGCCGAACTCGAGGCGAAAGCCAACGACCTGTCGTTCGTGAAGCTCGACGGCAACATCGGCTGCGTCGTCAACGGGGCGGGACTGGCGATGGCGACCATGGATATGGTCAAGCGCTACGGGGCCGAGCCGGCGAACTTCCTCGACATCGGCGGCTCATCCAATCCCCAGAAGGTCATCGTCGCCATGAAAATCATCTTGGAAGACCCGAACGTGAAGACGGTCCTCTTCAATATCTTCGGTGGAATTACCCGCTGTGATGACGTCGCGCGCGGCATCGTGCAGGCGGTCAAGAAACTCAAACCGAAAGTCCCGATCGTGGTACGGGTCACCGGCACCAACGAGAAGGAAGCGCGGGCCATCCTCGAAGAAGTCCATCTGCCGGTTGCCGACAGCATGGACGCGGTGGTACGCCAGGCGATTGAACTGGCCGAGCAGGCCGCCTGAACCGGGTCAGGAAAGAGAACGATGGAGAGCAGAGGCCGATATGAGTATCCTGATTGATCGACACACGCGGGTGGTGGTGCAGGGCATCACAGGGCGGGACGGATCGTTCCACACCCGTCAGATGCTGGATTACGGGACCAAAGTCGTGGCCGGCGTCACTCCGGGTCGCGGCGGCCAGAAGATTGAGGGCGTACCCGTCTTCGACACGATGGCCGAAGCGGTGCGGCACACCGGCGCCAACACTTCGGTGATCTACGTGCCGCCGAAATTCGCCGTCGACGCCCTCTATGAGGCGGCCGATTCGGGCGTGGAACTGGTGGTCTGTATCACCGAGGGAATTCCCGCGGTCGACATGCTGAAAGTCAACCGCTTCTATGAAACCAACGGCGTCCGCCTGATCGGCCCGAACTGTCCGGGTGTCATCACGCCCGGCGTGTGCAAGGTCGGGATCATGCCGGGGCAGATTCACCGCAAGGGTGTCGTCGGCGTCGTGTCCCGCTCGGGCACCCTGACCTACGAGGTGGTGCATCATCTGACCAACGCGGGCCTGGGCCAGTCGACCTGTATCGGGATCGGCGGCGACATGATCATCGGTCTGCGCTTCGTCGAAATCCTGAGCATGTTCGAGCAGGACCGTCACACCGAAGCCGTCGTGCTGATCGGTGAGATCGGCGGCAACGACGAGGAAGTGGCGGCCGAATACATCCAGCGGCAGATGACCAAGCCGGTGGTGGCGTTTATCGCCGGACGCACCGCGCCCCCGGGCAAGCGCATGGGGCATGCGGGGGCGATCATCGCGGGCGGTTCCGGCACCGCGGCCGAAAAGATCGCCGCTCTCCGCGCCGCCAGTGTGGAAGTCGCCGAATCACCCGCCGAAATCGCCGAGATCGTGGCCTGCGAGCTGAAGAAACGTACGGCGCGCGGGGGAATGCGCGTCGCGACCATCACACCGCGCGCGCGCGCCGCCGCCAAGTCTAAGAAGGGCGCGACCAAGGCGACGGTCTCCAAGCCGCGGAAGACCAGGATCGCCCCGGCCCCGACCGCCGGCACCAAGCCGAAGAAGACCACGGCCAAAGTGAAACCGAAGACCGTCCCGACCCGGACCACCGGTCACAAGGCGAAAAAGACCACGGCCAAAGCGAAACCCAAGACCGCCGCGAAGACGACCCGTCGTAAGGTGACGGCGAAGAAGACGACCGCGAAAAAGACCAAGGCCAGGAAGACGACGGCGCGGAAGACAAAGGCCAAGAAGACCGGCGCGCGGTCGAAGAAGTCGACGGGCTCTGGTAGAAAACCGCGGGCGAAAACCAAGCCGGCGAGCCGTAAAGGACCCAAGTCGACGACCAAGGCCAAAAAGCCGGTGACGCGCAAGCCGCGTCCGAAGACAAAGAAGAAACGCTGATCGGTCCGTGAGGCTGCAAGAGGAGGATTCGGTTCTTGGAACGCACCTTGATGATCATCAAGCCTGATGCCACCGGGCGGCATCTCATCGGTGAGATCATCCGCCGGGTCGAGCAGTCGGGCTTCGTCGTCGGCGCCATGCGCCTGACGCGGCTGATCCCGGCCGAGGCGCGACGATTCTACGCCGTCCACGAGGGCAAACCGTTCCTCGATTCCCTCTGCGCCTTCATGTCCTCCGGAACGATCGTGCCGATGATCCTCGAAAAGGAAAACGCGATCGCCGATCTGCGCACCTTGATCGGCGCCACCGATCCGGCGAAGGCCGCCTGCGGCACGTTGCGCCACGACCTGGCGTTGAATCTGGAGAAGAACTCGGTCCACGCCTCCGACGGCCCTGACACCGCCGCCGTCGAGATGGCGTTCTTCTTTCCGGATTGACAGGCGTGAATACGTGAGAGGCTGAAACTCAACGCCCCGGACCGGGTGCTCATCCGGTCCGGGGTGTTCCACATTCAGAACGTCTCGATCCGCACCGACCAGAACTCACCGCCGTCCGCCGGGAGAAAGGCGCTGGTCCCGTTGTTGTGTAGCTTGATTTTATCGCCGTTGCACGTTGACATCAGGATATAGTCGTCGCCGATCTCGTCAACCGAGTCATAGATCACGCCCTCCAACTGCACGCACTGACCCGGCTTGAAGTTGATCTCGTCGATCACAAGGGGCATCTCGGAACCAGTCTCATCGTAGGCGTCGGTCAAACCGGCGAAGAGCGCCTGTCCCGGCATCTTGCGGACCCGGATCATCTGTTTACGGGCGATCCCCTTGTCGGTGTAGGCGACCTGGGAACTGCCACAGTAGATGTTGAGACTGTCACCCTGCGGGGATGCCTGGATGACGAAATAATGGGTATCTGTCCAGACCGTGTACGTCCCCGTGCCGCTCACCCAGACCCCCTTCTGCCAGTCGCGCAGCTTCGCGGCCACATTCGACGGCCCGGTTGCTTCAGCGGTCACGCCGAGCATGAGAGCGACGGCGACGATCAAAGTCGGAACTCTACGCATGTAAACCTCCGAAGTGTCATAACTTACGTCCTATCCGGACAGTGTTGGTTTCCTCTACCGGCGTTCGCTTATATTCCACGTCCGGAAAGGTAGGTACCCCACGCCAAAAAGCGAGAATTTAACCAGGATGAAGTACGGCGGGCGTGACATTCCGCTGTCGATCCCCGACGGGGTGGCGCTTGATGTGGTCGGCCGACGCGACGCCGGGGACATCAATGAACGGGCGATTTTGCGAGAGGCGCTCGCCGCGCCGCTGGGCGCGCCGGACATCGCGACGTTCCTGAAGGGCGCCCGTGCGCCCCTGGTGATCGTGAACGATCACACCCGCTCGACCCCGACTGGGCTGATGCTCACGCCGCTTCTGCCCGCGCTGTCGGCGTGTCCCGGATGGCGCGTCATCGTGGCTACCGGGCTGCACCGGGGGCCGTCTCCCGATGAGCTTCGCCGCATGTTCGGGGATGTCCTGGACTCGGTGGCGGACCGCCTTCTGGTCCACAACGCCCGGGACAGCGCGGTGCTCACCGCAGCCGAGAGCGTCGACGGGCCCATCCAGCTCAACCGCGTCGTGTTCGAATCGGACCGGATTGTCATTCTCACCTCGGTCGAGCCGCATTTCTTCGCCGGCTACACCGGGGGCCGCAAGTCGTTCATCCCCGGTCTGTCGGGCGCCGACACGATCCAGCAGTCGCACGCCGGGGCGATGTTTCCGATCGCTACGCCGCTGGTGATCGAGGGGAATCCCGTGCGGCGCTTTATTCAGGACAATACCGGTATGGTTGCGGCCGCCCGTATCTGGGTGCTCCAGGCGGTCCTGGACCGGCAGGATCGGATCGCAGCCGCTTTCGCGGGCGATATTGACAAAACCTTCACCCCGGCCTGCCGCGCCGCCCGAAACTACTATGCCGTCCCGATTGACGGAACCTATGATATCGTCCTGTCGGCGATCCATCCGCCGCTGGACGAGAACTTGTATCAGGCCCAGAAGGGATGGGAACACAGTCTGACCGGAGTGCGTGACGGCGGGGCGTTGATCATAGCCGCCGCCTGCCATGGGGGAATTGGATCGCCGTTTTATGCCGCATTAGGGACGCAGTATCCCGATCCGACCCTCTGGTCCGCGCTCGAGGCCAAGCCATACACGATGGGATTGCACAAGCTGGTGCGTACCGCGCGCGCCAATGCCCGTGTCAGACTGATGGCGGCGACGGATATGCCGGTC
>DATKYL010000021.1:0-2806 GCA_035528515.1 Acidobacteriota bacterium
GCCAGGCGAGGGCGCCTGGCGTCCACTCACTAAAGAGCGTCGCATTGATGTCCTGGCGATCGACGGGCATTGTACATCAGGTTCTTCAACACTCCCCTCTGATTGCGGCCCCACGAAGCGGGGCAATGAACGCAATCCGACGAGTCACCTGCAACATTGCGGGACACGTGAGCGGGGGGACCATGAAGTCTGCATTTGCGTCGTTGAAATCAACTAGTGCGTGCCCGCGACCGGGTAACGGCTCTGGCAAGCCGTAATCAGAGATTACGGCCACCCGGGTCGGGCTGATGACGGGCACCCGGCGTAGAGTAGATCAAAGATCTTCCGTGGTCGCCGGGCGTTCAGGGACCCGTCGTGCGATCGGCCGGCGGTGCCGTCAGATCGACGCCGGCGATGTCGAAGAGGCCGGCGGTGACGCGGTAGCGTGCGAATTCGTCGTAGATGAAACGGATGAGTGCCGGATCGGCGTTGTCGAAGACATTCACCGTCTCCGCGCGGTCGGTTGTCCAGTCGTAGAGTTCTTCGCGGTCGGGGTGCTGGTCGGTGATGTTGAGGATGTAGTGCCACTGCCCGGTGACCATCGTCACGCCGACCGGGATGCGGTTCACTTCGGAGTTGTTGCAGGCGATGATCGGACGCAGCGGGTCGAGCGGCTTAAAGAGCGAGCGTCCCAGGTAGTTGTCGCGAATCGGTTGTAGATCATCGATTGTGTCGAGTGCGAAGACGTCGAGAAGTGTCGGCAGGATGTCGAGGTTGCTGACGTTGTGCTGGGTGTTGGCCGCCAGCGTCGACATCCGGTCGCCGGTCGGGGTGGCGGATTGAACGTCGGCGGGTACGATCCAGAACATCGGAATCCACAACGTGTTGCGGTAGTACGAGTGCACGTGACCGAAGATGCCGTGCTCCTTGAATTCCTCGCCGTGGTCGGAGGTGAGCACGACCAGCGTGCTTCTGTCAACGCCCTCCGTCCGCAGGGTTTCGACCACATCCCGGATGAGATCGTCCAGCACGCGAACGGAGTTGTCGTAGTTGTCGCGGCGGGTCTCACCGGGGAACACGCGCAACGAGTTGGCGACCCGGTACGGGTAATGGGTACAGTGGAACTGCAGGATGCCGGCGAAACCGCGGGTAGGATCGCGGCCGGCGAGCCATTGCCGGAAATCGTCGAGCGTATACCGGTCGTTGATCCCCATGTCGTTGCTGAACTCCCGACCGGAGGTTTCCAGGTTGAAGAGATGGCCGATGCCGGCAACGCTGAAGAAGTTCTTCATCTGCCGCCACTCGTGGCTCTGGGAGGTGATGAAGAAGGTCTGATGCCCCAGTGCCCCGAAGAACTCCCAGATCACCGGCTGCGTGTGCAGGAGGCGCGCCGGCTGAATCGGTGAGATCCCGGTGACGAAAGAGGGCATCGACAAGAAGGTGCGCGAGGCATTGGACAGGGCACTCGCGAAGAGGAAAGTGGTGCTGGAATCGGAGACACTGAGCGAGTCGAAGAACGGCGAGGTCGGACGCGGGCTGCCGTAAATCGACAGCGCGTCGGCACGCACACTTTCGGTCAGGATCACCAGAACGTTCACTGGCTGCCCATCGGCCGTGCGCAGGACGTGACCGGTCAGATCCGGAAGCGGCCGTGGCAGCCGCGCCAGCAGACCGGAGCGTCCGGTGACCTGGCCGCGCATCCGTGTCGAGATGTTGCGCGCGATGCTTGTCGTCGTAGTCATGTCGGCGGCGAAACACTGGTCGACGAAACGGGCATTGTTATGCAGCACAAGCTGCGCCACGATCAAGAAGAGAGCCGCGGCCCAGACGGACCACCTCGCCTGCACGACGCGCGAGGGTTTCAGGACGGCACGCCGGGGCCGGCCATAGAGCCACAGTGCGAACAGCGCCATCACCGGTATGAACAGTAACAGATGTACCAGCGACAGCGAATCCCGCAGGAGGATCCAACTGTTGAGCGGTTCATCGAGGATGAATTCGAAAGTATAGTAATTCGGCATCGCGCCGACGAACGCGACGTAGCCGTAGACCAGAACGGTATTCACGCCGTAGATCACGCCGCCGAGGAGCGCGACCGCGGCCGCCGCGCGCGATCGTGTGCGGCGCAGGGCGCGGGTGGCGCGCCACCAGATGAACCACAGGGCCAACGACGCCGCCAGCGAGAGGAGATAGTACCCCCACTGCGTGGCATTCCATGAACTGGCGCGTCCGAACAGTGCGTCCAGGACGAAGTAGAGTATCGGCAACAGCCAGGGCATCGCGCGTGTGGTGGTTCAGTGTGGGTCCGGTGGTGTGCTGCAGGCGGGTTCTCCTGCAAACACGCTCGAAGGACCCGGCAGGGAGCCTTCGAGCGTGCTGACAAGATCGGCGGTCGCAACGGACCCGCTCAATCGTGGGAGGTCTACTCGGTCTTCTTTTCTTTTTCGCCCTCGCCTTCCTTCTTCTCGGCGGCTTCCTCACCCTCGGCAGGCTCGGCGCCTTCTGCGGCGGCGGCGGCCTCTTCGGCGGCGGTCACCTCCTTGACAACGGTCGGCGGCACCACGGTGGCGATCGTCCGCTCGGGCGGGCTCACGATGGTCACTCTCTCCGCGGCGAGATCGTGCACATGAATGGCTTCGTGGATGTTCAACGGCGTCACGTCGACCTCAAAGAGGTCGGGGAGGTCGGCGGGGAGTCCCTCGGCCTCCACATCGCGCATGGTCTGTTGCAGAATACCGCCGAAATTCTTGACACCATCGGCGATTCCGATCAGGCGGACCGGGACGGTGACGCGGATCGATTTGGTCGGATGGATATGCAGGAAGTC
>DATKYL010000022.1:0-2541 GCA_035528515.1 Acidobacteriota bacterium
AGGCGTTCGGGGGGATTGAATCGTGGGAGCAATGAACCTGCTTGACCATAGAGGCCGAGAACTCCAGGCGCAGGTGTCCGGCAACGGCATCACGCGCAACGATCTGGCCGATCTGTATTCGGAACTCGTGAACATTGCCGAAGCGGGTTTGTCCTCGTCCGGGCTGCTCGATCTGGCGATAGATTCCAAAGGGTGGGATCTGCTTGGTGGCGGGCCGGGCGTTGTGTCCGCGATGGATCGGAAGAGCATTGTCAAGCGGTCGCGCCAGGCGGCCGTCTATGATCCTCTTAGCGTCCAGACCTTGCGGATCTGGCGGGTGTTTATCAACGGCCGCGGGATCAAAGTCAAGGCGGAAGACGAACGCGCGGAGGAGGCGCTTGACGCGTTCTGGAATGCGCCCCGGAACCGCAGCGTGTTCTCGACCGATGGAGTCAACGACAACGTCGATACCCTGAATCAAGACGGCGAACTGGCCTTCGCGATCTTCACTGGCACGAAGTTCGGGGGAACGACGGTCCGGTTGCTTGACAGTCTTGAGATCACTGGCGTGGTCACATCGCCGGACGACCTCAAGATGCCGCTGGGCTACACTCGCGAATACACGGACAAGGACAACCACGTCAAGAAACTGTTTTACTGGGATATGTACGCGCCAGAGGAAATCAAACGGAGCGCCGAAGGAGCCATTCCGAAAGAGTACGAGGAACAGGACAAGGTCGTGGTCCACTTCAGCACGGCCAACACGAGATGGCAACGCGGCAACCCGCTCCTGACGCCGTCGCTCGACTGGTCGAAAGCCTACCGGAAATTCATGGCCGCCCGCCATGCGATTCAACTGGCGATGTCCGAGTTCGTGAAAAAGCACAGTCTGAAGGGCGGGGTTCAGGACGTTCTGAACGCCGTGGCTTTCCATCAGAGCGGCCACGCGACCAGTGCCGAAACTGAGAATAATCCGCCGAGAACGCCGGGCTCGACGTGGGTTCAGAACGAAGCCTCAGACCTCACGACGATCAAGCAGGAGACGGGCGCGAGTTCGGCCCAGACTGATGGCGATATGCTCTTGCAGATGACGGGTGTGGGCGTGGGCCTGCCGCCGCACTACTACGGCAGCGGGAAGTCTGCGGGGAATCTGTCGGTCGCGACGACGATGGAGTTGCCGATTCTGAAGATGTTCCAGGCCGAGCAGGAGATATACAGGTCAATCTATCGCGATCTGATCAAGTACGAATTCGAGCAGGTTGGAATCCCGGAAGATGCCCACGGCGTCGATATTGATTTCCCGGAGATCGTCATCAAGGACGTGCCGGCGCTGATGCTTGGGTTGTCGAATGCGGTCAAGGTCGCGCCACGGTTGGCCGGGACGGAAGTCCTCGAGATGTTCATTCTATCGGCGTTTGGGATTCAGGATCCGGCGGCCGTTATCGAGGCGCTGAACGATGAGGGCGATGAGGATGGGGCGGAACCGCCTGAGGCGAGTCAGGCAAAGGTAGTGCGAGCGGTAGAAACGCTGCAGCACTTGGCGGCGGAACTGAGGGAGTCGGCGAAATGAGTCCACCTGTAAAGCACGAACTCGATTTCGTTCTAACCGAGATACGGCAGATGCGCGAGGACATGCGGGAAGACCTCGGGAAGATCTGGACGGAACTCACGAGCCAGGGCAAGGAACTGGCCGGCCTGAAGGTCAAGGCTGGCGCTTGGGGGATGATCGCAGGCTGCATTCCGGTTGCCCTAGTGGGGGCTTGGCTATTCATCAAGCAACTTGTGGCAGGAGAGATGCGGTGAGCGCCCTGGCGATCGCAGAAGCCCTTGAGGATCTGTGCGAGGCGGCGGTGGCTACGCTGCCCGGATCGGTCAGCGGTCGGCAGGGACAGCGCATCGCGACCAGGATGACGCGCGAGATCCGGGCGTATTTCGAGCGCGTCGAGCGGCGCTTTCCCACCCGCAAGGTTTTGGCCTTGGCAGGCAAGTATCTTGCCAAGCGTCCCGAGGACAAAGGACAGACGCAGGCGGAGAAAGAGAAGGTCCAGAATCAAGTGGCGAAGATCATCGGGACCGCCGTGGCGTCGCAAGACAGGACGCTCGAACGGGCACACGCGGAGTACTCGGCGGTGGCCTACATGCTGGCGGCGGCTCAGGTCGAAGACAGTTTGCGAAAGCAATTCCGGGTTCGGGAGTCGGCCCTGATCGAGGCAACACTGAGGGCGGATTTTCTGGACCAGCCGATTCCGTTGCCGGTGACCGAATGGGCCAGGGCTGAGGCGGCGACGAAGGTCACGGCGATGAGTGTCACGACGCAGAGGGAGCTGGCGAGCACCATTGCCGATGCCATGACTCAGCCGCGGCGGGGAGTGCCGGACGTTGCTCGGGCGATTCGAGACCGTTTCACCGATATGACTACGACACGCTCGGAGTTGATCGCGACTACGGAAATGAACTACGCGATGTCGCAGGGGACCTTTGACCGCGGGGCGGCGATGGGGGCGACGAAGAAGGAATGGATTACGGCCGGCGACGATCGCGTCAGTGAGATCTGCCAGGGCA
>DATKYL010000023.1:0-2971 GCA_035528515.1 Acidobacteriota bacterium
GATTTGACCGACCGGAAACCCAGCATCACCACGGCTTCGTGGACGGTCTTCACCGTCCCGGCGCGTCCGTACATCGCTGAATTGGCCATTCGCAACAGACGCGCCGTGATCGGGGCATCACGTAGAACGATCCGGCTCAGATCGTACGCCGACGTCTGAGGACTCTCGGTGACTCGCAGCACCTCAACCAGGGTCTGGGGCAGCGAGTACAAGTCCTTAATGGACCGTATCTTGTCGCGCAATGCCTGGTCTGTCATGCACCTCATCGCAGATCGCGTCTGCCCGTGTTACCGTCGTTGACCCAAGCCGCGATCCGTCACGTTATCAGTATCGGCTACCTGTTCACCCTCCTTCATCCCCTACGTAGGATCATGATGGGATTGGCCCCATACTCCGCCCCCGACTCGGCATCCATAACGCGCTCTTCATGATACGCACTGTGGGGCGGCTCCGGGCGGCGACACACTTGCCGCGCGCCGGGCACCGGTGAGGGCTACTCCGGCGTGTATACCGCAGGAGAGACTATCGTGCGGTATTAGCGCATTAGCGGCACGGGGCCGATCGTTGCGTGTTGGCGAGTTTGCGCGTGAGGCGCGCGCGCCGATGCAGGAGGCCGCGGCGAATCTCCTCGCCGTCGCCGCTGCCCACCATCTCGCGAAATCGCAGCCCTGCCAGCGCGTCGTCGACCACGCGCAACGCCGCGGCATAGTCCTTGCGGCGGTGTTCAAGGTGCTTGGCGAGTTCTTCGCTGACGTCGGGACGTCCCTTAACCCCGCGCGCGACCGTCTCCCATTCGCGGTGCGCCTCGTCAAACGCCTGCGCACGTTTCAGAATGCAGGCACGCAGCTCGGCGATGCGCACACGTTGCGTACGATCGAGAACCCGTTCCTCCGCAACCGCCAGCGCCCCCAGCGCCGGTGCCGTCAGCCGCCGGCGATGCCAGTACGACGCCAGCGACCAGAGATCGTCGGGATCGGCAAGCGACGAAGCCTCGGGATCGGTGCGCGCGTCCAGCCACACAGCGTAGACGAACAACGAGACGACGTCGCAACGATTGTGTTCGAACACCGCGTGCAGTCTCGGACTCTGTCCCTCGCGCAAATACCGGAAGTAGACCTCCGGGATCTCGGCCCCGGGAAGGTCCTCGACGCGGGCAAACCGCAGCAACCGCTCTTCCACGTTTCCCAACGAGCAGTCGCCGATCCGCCGCCGGAACACGGCCCGCGTGGCCCAGAGCAGATCGTGGTGCGGCAGTGAACGGAAAGCGGGATCCAACCGCCAGAAATGAAACCGGCCCTCCAGGAGCGGCAGATCGAACGACGAACCGTTGTAGGTCACCAGCGCCTCGGCGCGCGCGAACCGCTCGGCGAGGACATCCAGGACCGCCAGTTCGTCGGCCGGCTCCGGCAGGAAATACTGATCGACGACAAAGGCGCCGTGACGGTACTGCCCGACCGCGGTCAGGAAGGGAATCGTGCCCGCTCCGCCCGAAAGGCCGGTCGTCTCACAATCGACGAACAGGCACCGCCGCAACGACACGCGCGCGTCGGTCCCGGCGAAGGGAACACGCAGGCCGCGCGCGAGCGCCCGGGTGCAGTCGTCTTCGGGGAGGGTCGCCCCCCATGGTTCGATGGGATTATAGACCGTGCGGCGCCTCCAGAATCGGCCGTGCGCACCGACCTTCTGCTCGGCACCAACCGCGCTCGCGTCGATCGCACCCCCGCCGTCAGGCGGTGCCGCGGGCGGTGCGGTCCGCACGTACCGTTCCAGTTTTGCGCGGAATTCGTCGGCGGCGCCCGCCACGGTTACCTCGATTCGAAACGGGCGATTTGCGCCAGAACGAATGGATCGGTCTCGATATCTTTCAGATCCGCCACCCGCTCGTGGACACCGTCGTCAGGATGACGGGACAGCCCCTCGACGGCGAAACCGCGCACGTAGGGATCTGCGTGCGCGAGCAGCGGCGTCAGAGTGGCGCGGGCCTGTTCGTCGTCTAACTCTCCGAGCGCCACAATCGCACCGTAAAGAGGCAGACTCCGCAAGGTATCGATCGCCGCGATTAGATCGGCGATCGGCGCCGGTTCGATCTGCGCCAGAGCGCGCACCGCCGTCTGCCGCACACCGAAGAAAGGATCCGCCAAAGCATCGATCAGGATCGCCGCTGCACGTGCGTCGCCAATCGCGCCGAGCGCCACCGTGAGGCTCTTGCGTACATCGCCGTCCAACTCCACCGCCAGGCGCGCCATCAGGCCCTCCGCCGCACGCGGGTCACCGATTTTCCCCAGCGCCGTGGCAACCTCCGAACGTACACCATACTTGTCGTGGACCAGGTGTGTCAGGAGCGGTTCGGTCGCCGCACTGTCGCCGATGCGTCCCAGCGCGCGGGCCGCGTTTTTCGGAATGTCCTCACCCGCCGAGTCCAGACAAGGAACAACGTACGGCGTTGCGACGTCTCCGAGTTTCGCGAAAATGTCGGCCAACGCGTGACGCTCGCGCGCATCGGTTGACGCCAGCTTCCGTGCCAGCCAGCGCGCGCCCGCCTCACCCATCATCGCGATCGAGTCCTTGGCCGGTTGGACCATATCGACAAAGCGCACGCCGCTGGACGAGGCCCACATGAAAAGACGCGCCACGCGGGACGAATCGCTCTCACCGCGCGCCGCATTCGGGTGGAGACACACCCCCAGCCCGATGCTCGCAGCGAGAACACCGACGATGAAACGCCGTCCCCTACTTAGGCGCATTTGCACCTCGAGATACCGACGCGCTCCAGGTGGAATCGGCGTCGACCCCGACTCCCCAGGAGGAATTGCCCAGCCAGACGGTGCGGTCGCCCCCGGGGCCGTCGTACCGGTCGGTTCCGGCGAGATCGAGGAACAGCCCGATTGACCCATACTCGCGTCGGGGATTCCCATACCCCTGCGTGTTGCTGTGAGAAACGACTGAATACGCGTCGTCACCGGTCTCGTCG
>DATKYL010000024.1:0-2303 GCA_035528515.1 Acidobacteriota bacterium
CGTTCCGGCCCACGTACCCGTAATATCAACATTGAAGATGCGGGTTGCACCAACGCCGACGATCCTCATCGAATCGGCATCCGTAAACTGATCCGCGCCTGTCACCGATGCGGAAACCTTCTGGCCTACCGAGTTGATGGCGAAAAGGGCGCCGATGTGACTGGTGGAGAAGAGCGGCCGTGATGCGGTCAGGGTTACGGACCCGACCAGCGCCGAGGGGGTCAGCGTGGTCGTGGTGCTGTTTATGCTTCTGAGCGGTCCATCTTCGGGCTCGTACAGGGATATCCCCCAAGACTTCGATGTCGTATCAAACCGCTCCAGGCGGCGCTGCTGGAAGCCGTCACAGGCAATGAAGATGACATCTGCCGAGGGCGACCACCGCAGATTGGGCAGATCCCCGACCGCCCACGGGGCGGGCAATGTGAAGTCACCAGACGCATCCACAGCGACGGAGGTGACGTAGGATGTCGCCTGGGTGCGAGACGCAATTTCAATATGAAAATCCCCTGTCGGGGTGAACACGAACGAATAGGTGCCGGAGCCCAGCGTCTTCTCTGCAATGTATTCGCCGCCACCAGATGTGGACCCAATCTTGATCGACACCACGCTGCGTAAAATGGTGAAGGTGACGCCGTGCTCGACGTTCTGATCCATGCCGGAAACGGAAACCTGCTGCCTGCGGATCGCCGCATCAAAGAGGGTTCCTACAAGTTGCAGGTATCCGCCGGTATTCCACGACGAGGTAGCGCCGGGTTCATCGGCATCAGTCCAGCCGGTAAGGTCGCTGGCAAACGTCCCGTTGGTGATCGCCGTGGATACGCTCGCGCGCGTGATGATGGCGTCAGAGACTGACACGCGGATGCCCGTGGCCGTAACCTCGAGCAACGCCGTGTCGGTCGTCGAATAGATGAAGGGGATGTATTCCGCGACGGCGTTGCTGGCGGTGCCGAATAGGTACTCCATGCCCGGTCGAAACTGCATCGCCCCCAGAACCCGTGGGACAAGGTTCGTCTGGGTGTCGGCGGAAAACGCCATGCGCTTGATGTCGGTGCGCGCGAGTGCCTTCGGGGAAACACGTCCGCGGTTGAAGGCAAGGACTTCTGCGTTAGCTTCAACCAACTAACGATCCCCGCGTCCCGCCGTCTCTCCGGCCGCTACCGCCTCGTGATCGCCGTGAGCGGTTGAAGGCACCCTCGGGCGGCATCGATGTCCCCGAGTCCTGGGCGTCCTTGGCCGTCGCGCCCTTGAGGTTTTTCTCGAGCTGCTCGTTGATGTTCTTCATGGTCTGCTGGCTTCGCGTGATCTTGAACGCAACCCTGCTCGCAAGGTAGGCCTCCACATATCTGGCGAAGGATTCCGTCCACAGGGTCAGGTCGCCGCCATAGCTCGCCCCGTCCGAAACCATCTTGACGTAGAGCGAATCGAGATCACTGAACCAATAACCGCCCTCGTCCGAGAACTGGGTGTCGAGGAGCGGCGGCGTCAGATATTCGTAGTACGACACCACCGCTGTCCGGCACCAGTCCGACGGCTTGACGAAGGCGCGCCTGAAGCCGAACTCGGGAGCCACACCAGGGTCGTATTCGATCTTGATGGTGCGGGTGCCGAAGTTCCAGTACCCGGCCTCCAGGCATGTCTTTACGGCCCCGCCATCCCAGACATCGTCGAGCAGTCGGCGGGGCTCCCTGTTCTCGGTCAGCGAGGCAAGCTTGCGCTCCCCCGAGAGAAGAAGCGCGTTGTTGAAGATTAGGAGTTTGCTGGCCAATTCACTTCTCCTGTTAAATTAGAAAAAAACTATTTCTAATTTATTAAGCCGCCGCCTCTGCATGCATCTCGGTGTTCATCCAGGCCTCGGCGGTCTCGCGCGCGTCGAACCCATGCTTGATGGTCTCGCCGTCGGATACCCGGCGGATGACCCAGCGATGCGCTGGACCCTTCCAGGTTACCTCGTGCCTCTCGTCGGCACTGGTCAGGGACCGTGATTTCGCGTAGCGGTAGACGCCATCGGCGCCGGGCACGAGCAGCGCCAGGGTCGCGTGAAGCGGCCCGACATCGCGGATCTCGTAATGGGCCCGCCACGTCCCGTCCTCGGACTTGGCAATAATGTCGTCGCCGACCTTGAACTTCTTCGCCGCAGAAACATGCTTCCAGTATTCTGGCAGGAGCAGATCCTCGGCGTCTGTATTGATTGGGACGCGCACCATCCACTCCACGCGCGTCGACCTTGAAAAGTTGATCCTGTCCTCGGTGATCGCGCGGACGGACCTCGCTTCGGTTGTGTCTGACATATCTTCCCTCCTCGA
>DATKYL010000025.1:0-6922 GCA_035528515.1 Acidobacteriota bacterium
CTATATCGAGATTACCCCAAAAAAACTGTTGCGCTCCCGGGAAGGCGTGTTACCTTGAGAATGAATCGAGAGGAAGTTCGGCCTTGCTCGGAGGCGGACAGCATTTGGAGTGGCTGACGGACGCATTGCTGGAGATTGATAATCTTCCACACCCGCAAGGGTGAGCCGCATACAATCCTACCAAATACCTGGGAAGCGAACCCCCGCTCTGCGGGGGTTTGCTGTTATGGTGCCGTTCGCGGCGCGCGGCGCGCAGACAACCGTCGCACTGCGCGCAACGCAACAGGTAGGGGAATGGGTAGGGAGTTGCCCCGACGGGGCGCGGGGAACAACGTGCCTCTCATGCGCGTGCTCCGGCGACAGAGTCATTTGCGCACATAGTAGTAAGTGACATCCATCACAAGAGACCGCAGCGGAACCGCGGACTAATTCGATTTGCGGAAACGTGCGACCGTCACTTTCTGGTGGTGACCGATTTGGTCGTCCACCGTCACGGTGAGGAAGTACTCGCCCGACGGGAGATCGTCGACATCGAGCGTTCCGATCCGAGCGACATCGCGCGTGTCCGATGTCCACTCCTCCGACGGCAGCGGCTTGAATGAATCCGGGACTCTCCCGTCGGCTTGGGTGATCGTGTAGGACGTCGCGTAACGTGTGCAACCGTCTTTCCCCAGAAGCATATTGTAAACCTCATAGTAGAAGGCCACCGGCTGCCCGGGGAGATAAACCCGCGTCGGCAACGGCACGACCATGCGGTCGCCTTTCACGAACGGCGAGCCCGGTTCGAAGATCGTCCAGACATACGACGCCATCTCGATGTCGGAGATTTCCTGGACCTCCGGTACGATGTACCGGGGCAGACGGAAGGTCTTGACATAGGTCCCGGTTTTGCCCGAGTGCATGTCCTCGATCGTCACGGCGAGCGTATAACGCCCCGGTTCGAGATTGAGAATCTTCTGTTCCACCATGAGACGGTGCGACGAGGCGGGTCCCACCAATCGGCGGATGCGGCCTCCCTCGCTGTACACCTCGTCCTCATTCCCGTCGCGCACGATCAGCGTGCGGCGGACCGATATCCAGTTCGAGTCGGGACCGCGCGACAGTTCGGAAAGCGGGTAGCCGAGATTGACGTCGACGTTCCAGCGGCCGCTGTCAGCGCGGAAGCGTACCACATCCAACGCATAGTCGATCAGGTTCTTTCCGTATTCGTGGTAGTAGATGGCGGGCTGCAGATCGAGGGCGGTCAGGCGGGAGGCGTAGAATTCGGCTACATCTTCCCGTTCGGAAAACAGCTCGGTCACGGGCACCATCTCGAAACTCCCGGTACCCCGCCGATCCTCGAACTGGAACGTCTCATTCCAGCGATAATAGGTCCAGACCTCGGTGGCGCTCCCGCGCCCGTTCCGTAGCGTCCCGAAATCTCTGCCGAACATCCGGTCGGATTCCGAGCTGCCCGCGGCAAGGTCGTCGTCGTCGATCCCGGAATGACGGATCAGTCGCTCATCGGGGCGGCCGTAGCGGATATACACTTCGCCGCGATCGTCCCACGGTCCGCCGCCCAAGCCGGAGTTGTCGAACAGGTAGATGGCATGATAGATGCGTTCTTCATGCTCGTCGCGGAATTCGTTTTCCGGGGTGGTCGGTGTGGGATCGTGCCGTATCCAGAACCGGCGCAGCCATGCGGTCGCTTCGATCGTGTCGGTAATCAGGACATACTCGGAAAACTCGACCGGACCCAAAAGGGCCTTCATGGCGGCGTCCTTCTGGCGGTCGGTGAGAGGGGTGCGCTCGCCGACAAACTGGTTTACACCGCCGCAGCCGGCGGCGAGCAGGAGAACGAGACCGATGGCACCGAGTGTCCGCATGGTCAGGAGTCCGGTCACGGGACCGTACCACCCAAAATACACACAAGGCCGGGGTTTATTCTACCCAACATTCCCTTTCTGAATTTCGGCAGCGATGCGCCCGATATCGAGGACGCGGGAGCGGGCTGTCCGGAGGACGTCCGGACCACGCTTGTGACGTGACGAGGGGTCGATCATCCTCTCAGCATGCATGGGTAACGTCATCGATAGAAGAGGGTGGTGGTCCGGTTATGCGCGGGGAAACATCCGGCCCACCCGTCCACAGCTCCTGAGATGCGAAACGAAAAATTGACGTCGCCCGACTCACTCCGTATCATTGGGTGTCGGCAGGTTGATTTCGGATTGCGGTGGGCCGTCGACCCCACTGAGCAGACGGCGTTTCAAGTACGCGCGGGAAGCCCGGGCGTGGTCCCGATGTTGGGGATCGCGACGGGGCTCTGGCGGCGGCGTTCAGGTTATGACAGCCAAGCGACCAGCGGGCGATCAGGCCGCGACCGGTACGGACTGGTTCAGCGCCTTTGCTCAGCCGCTGACGGAGCGCGCCTTCCGTCACCTTGCGGGCATGACGGGAAGTGCTTTGGCGCTCGATCTCGGGTGTGGTCGCGGGGAACGGACGGCATCGTTCGGCGAGGCGGATCGGATCCGTTGGGTCGGGATCGACATCGATGCCGTGTCCCTGCGGTTTGCCAGGGCGCACGCGACCGGCCGCACGTTTGTCCGCGGCGATATCGAACGTCTCCCCTTCCGTGAATCTTCATTCGATGCCATCTTCTCGTTCAGTGTGCTGCAGTATGTGGATTGGCAGTCGGTCATTGCCGCGTGTCGCCGCTTGCTGAAACCGGGCGGACGAGCCGTTTTCATCGAGAATTTGAGTGCGAATCCCTTCGCGTCAGGTTACCGCCGCCTCCATCGTCTGGCCGGCTGGAGGTATTCGCCGGCACAGACGCCGAGACGTCATCTCATGTGGAAGGACCTCGACGAATTTCGCAACACCTTCGAAAACACAGATATCTCGGTATTCCACCTGACGACCCCAGGCGCGCTGATTGTCCCCACACTCAGGAATCGGATCCTGGGGAACCCGGGTCGCATCGGACCGCCGGGGCTTTTGCACACTCTCATGCGCCTGGACCGCCTGCTGCTCACGAAGATGCCGTTTCTGAGACGGTTCTGCTGGATGGCGGTTGTCTGTGCGGTCAAAGAGGACGCATAGACGGCGTCCGTTTTCCCGCGAGACGAGGAACACGATTTCGTTCAGCATCGACGAGAAGGAGCAAGTCGCCAAGGAAACGGAGTATTGGGATTTGATCGGTACTCTCGCACCGTCCGTCTGAGGCGTCTGCGGCACCCGGCAGCGCCCGATGGAAAACACCAAGCCCCGCCGAGGTCATTGGCGCCTCAGCGGGGCTTCAATTTTTGGTGCCGAAGGGGGGATTTGAACCCCCACGCCCGTAAGGACACTGCGCCCTGAACACAGCGTGTCTACCAGTTCCACCACTTCGGCACGGGGCACAAGGCCCAGAGCTGGCGGCCCATTATGCTGGTTCGGGCGCTGTCAGGCAAGAGGGATTTCGGTCTGGCGGAAGCGGGTCGGCCGCGGCGGGGGGCGGAGTGGCCCGGCGCTCGGGGTGAACGATCTACCCTTCCGGGACGGTGGCGAGGCGGTAGCGGACGATGCGGTTGTTGTCGGTGTCGGCGATGTAGACCGTCTCATCGAGAACGGCGATGCCCCGGGGATTGTCGAGACTGAACAGATCGTTGCCCTCCCGGCCGAATGCCAGGATCTTCCGGCCGAAGCGGTCGAACTTGATCACCTCACTGGTGGTGTACGTCAGGAGGTAGACGTTGCCGAGGTCGTCGGCAGCGACCAACTTGTACCCGAACGGGATTTCGTGAAACACATCGGCGGACGCATCGAGCCCGACCGGGTCGCGGCGCTGCCCGTCCAGATACTGCAGCCCCAGTTCCGTCCCGTACTGGGTGACGTAGACCCGGTAACCCTCCGGGCTGAGACCGGTGGCAATGCTCAGGGGTACGAGGACCGCGCCGGGGACCGAACCGCTGTCGATACCGCGATGCAGAAGCGGCAGGTCGACTGAGAACCGACGCACGATCCCGAACGTCTCATCGATGATATAAAACCACCCTTCGATCTGGGGTGAAACGGCAACGTCGAAGAAGCTCGAATGTGCCCAGCCGCAGATTGTTTCTCCCCGCGGGGTGGTTACACACTGCAGGACCGAATCGGTCTCGAGGAACGAAATGAAACCGCCGTGATCGAGGAAGCGACGCAGATAGACGACGCTGGTGCGATTTGCGCAGACCAGATTGAAGCCGCGGTCCTGCGCCACCGCCACCGGATGCGCGATGTCGAACGACTCGATGAAGCTCCCGTCGACGTTGAGACGGACAATCCGGTCGTTGTCGGTGTCGCAGATGTAGAGCGTCCGGTCGTACCCGACGCCGATCCCGGCGGGGTGATTGAACGGGATGCCGTCGGCTTCGGTCCAGGTCGGTCGCAGGGGGAGATAGACGGTATCAACGAGGCGTCCGTCGGGATTGTCGGGGATATTGGCGGGCAGCGGCATCTTCTCGCCGCACCCCCCGACCACGGCCGCCGCCAGAACGAGCGTCAGGAGTGCCGTACGGAAGATCCAGCCGAGTTGCCCTTGCTTCAGTCGATCATCCACCCTACCACTCCCATTTCAACCCGATCTGCCAGTGGGTGGGGTGCTCGAAACGCGCCGGATCGGCCCAGATCGGCAGGTCGTACCCCTCAGGCGGCGTTTCGAAGAAGTTGTCGCCGGTCGGAATCGGGTCCCCCTCCTCGTACCCGCGTCCGGTGAGCGGATTCACCAGGGTCACATTGCGATGATTGAAAAGGTTCGCCACCTCGAAAATGAAGGTCAGGTTCGCCCCGCCGACCGTGAAGTGCTTCTGCCAGGCGATATCGAGTGAATTCCAGTACGGTCCCAGCTTCGAATTCGGTTCGCCGGCGCGGTAGTAGACGGTATCGGCGGCGGAAGCGAGCGAGTCGGCGTACGGCGTATAGCGTTTCCCGGCCTCGGCCCAGAACGAGACATGCAGATCCCAATGGCGGCCCAGGCCGATACCGAAAAGGCGCGGGGTATCATCAGGTCCGAAGGACAGGCTGATATCGAAAGACGTCCGCCAGGGCTTGTCCCAGTCGAGATTGATCTGCTGCACGAACTTCCGCGTCGGTTGCACCTCAATACCGCGGAAGATGTCGGAGGGAAGCGAGTGGTTCGCTTCGACACGCGCAAAGGATGCCATCGCCGAGCCCCGGAACGTGGTGCCGGACCGTCCCTCCAGGATGATTTCGAGTCCGCGCGACAGCCCGTAGTCCTGGTTGGCGTAGGCGTACCAGAAGTTCTCGGGCGACGTGGAGTCGGGCATCACGACGACGGCGGCGATGAAATCGGCGATCTCACGCCGATAGACCGTCAGGGTCAGGGCGAGATCCTGGCGATAGAGCCAACGCACGCCGCCTTCGATCGCGGTGGTCTTTTCGAGATCGAGCGCCGGATTCCCAAACAACTGAAACGTCGCGGGCGACCGCGAACGCAGCTTGGCGTAGAGGAACCGCGGGTTCGGCTTGCGCACCAGACGGTCGTACGAAGCGAAAACCGAGGCGGCGGGGCCCATCGCGTACGAGACTCCCAGTCGCGGTTGCACCCAGGCGCGGGCGCGTCGTCCGAGGAACTCAAACGTCTGGTCGGTGAATCCTTCCCGCATCGCGGGCGTGATATTCGGCAGCGTCGTGTCGGCGACCGCGTCTTTGAGATACTGCCCCGGCAGCCAGATTTCCGCACGGAGTCCGAGGTCGAGAACGGCGCCTTCGAAGTTGAAACGCGACTGCCCCCACCAGGAACCGGAAGAGGGTGAGACGCGATAATAGTCGGTATTGAGGCCGCCGAGACCGAGCCAGGGATGATAGATATCCACGACCTGCATTTGTTGGGCGGCGCCTTCGAGGCCGGTTTCCAGTTCCCAGTTGGGACGCGGCTCGGATTTCCAAACGGCTTTCGCCGAGTAAGTTTCCACGAAATGATCGTACCAGAGATCGCCGTCGCCGACGTCATAGAAGCCGTCGCCGGCCGTCACGGTGAAGTACGCCGAATCGGGCCCGGCCTCGATCGTGACCGGATCGATATCGGCGGGCGCGACGTACTCCCCGGGTTCTTTGCCGTTGACGTCGGAATGCAGCCGCGAGAAGACGCGCGCGGCGGTTACCGAGAGAGCGTTGCGGTCGCCGGGGCGCCACTCCCAGCGCGCCATCTGCATGTTGGCCTGGCGGGTGAAGGTGTTGTAGTCGGACAGATGGCGGGCGTATTCATACGACCAGCCGTAGCTGTACGTCGCGGTCCGTAAGCGTGTGTCGAGTACGCTCCGGTCCTGATCGACTTTGGTTTCACCGGTGAAGAGGAGCACGATCCGGTGGCGGGGACTGAACCGCCAGGCGAACTTGGCCAGAGCGTGGTAGTCGTTATCGCTGCGCGGCACCCAGCGCCGTCCGCCCCAAATCGAGGAATTCGGGTCACCCCGGCCGAGGTGGGTGTCGCTCAGCCGGGCGCCGAGATTCAGCACGAACCCGGGCGCCAGACGCTGATCGGCATCCCGGCTACCGAGCCCCAGCGCCGAAAACGGTCCACTGAGCGAGAGTTCAACCTCATCGGAATTCCAGTCGCCGTCATCCGAGGGCGACAAATGGTCGGTGCGATAGGCCGCCGAGCCGGTGAGCCGCGCTCCGGGGTCGCGTGTTTCGACCGCCACCACGCCGGCCGAAGCGGTGCCCTGCCCCGCATCGAGGCCGCCGGTGTGGATTTCGAGCCGGTCAACCACCTCGGTGGGGAGCCGCACCGCCATTCCCTGCCGCAGAAACGGGTCGGTGACCGCGACACCGTCGACGGTGTACTCGATTTCGTGTGTGCGGCCGCCCCGGATATGCAATTCGCGATCGACCTGGGTCACCCCGGGTTGGCGGCGTACGAGATCGACAACCGTGGTTGCGGCGGCGACTTCAAGCGCCGCGCCAC